>CAYODC010000019.1:0-6269 GCA_964402575.1 uncultured Verrucomicrobiota bacterium | reverse complement strand
CCCCCCGTTTCCCCCTCAACCCCGGCCAGCCCCCGCATTTCACCTTCCGGATGCCTTCCCACGTCTCCGCCAGCGCCCCCTCGTAATCCTTCATCATCCGCCCGAAGTCCGGCTCCGCCTTGGACTGCCGCCAATTCAGCTCGAACCGGTACCGATACCGGTCTGCAAACGCGCACCGCCCCGCCTGCGGATCCCGCGCAAACTGCAGGCACTCCCATTCCGCCGGCAGGCTCACCCCCACCTGCCGCCAGATCCATTCCACTCTGTCCGTTTTCGCCGCCCCCCCCCCCCACTCCACCACACCCCCCCCTCCCCTTGAAAGCCAAAACCGACTTGGTTAAACCTGTAGCGGCAACCGGAAGTGTTACCCCTTTATCCGGTCAATCTGGCCTCACCCGCTGGTTGCGAGGACAGTAAACAGGCGCAGCATGCCTTGGCCGCTGACTGGGCCAAACCCTTGCGTTCCTCTCGCGCCGATTGCGTTGAACGGATGGCTGGGTTTGGATGCGTTGGCCTTGCGGTTTTCTCTGCCGCGACTTGCAAATCCATCGGCCGTCTCTTATTTTAACATAAATCAAACATATTAAGGGGCCCGACCATCCCCTTTTTCCTTCCGAGCCCGAGTCCGATGGAGAAACACACGTGAATCTCGTTGGCGATCCTGGCGACAAAACCCTGACCCGTCATGTGCTGATCCGCGTGCTGCCGCTGGCCCTGGCCCTGCTGGCCGGACTGGGCGGCGTGTTCCTCATCCGGGAGCGCCAGATGGTGAAGGACCGCCTGTCCGAACGCCTGGAACTCGCGGCAACCCGGAACCGAGATCTGTTCTTCCAACGGGTCGAAGCGTTGCGCGGCCAGGTCCGCATGCTCGCCGATCACCATCTGGTCCAAGAGGCCTTGGGCGACAGCCCCGAACACCTTCGCGATCTTTCCCCCTTCTTTCAGTCGCTGGGCGGCGTCGCCGGTTCGACCGTCCAGGCGCGCTTCGCCTTGCTCAACGCCCGCGGCGAGGAAATCCTCTCCAACGAGCGGGAGGGCGGCCCGCCGATGCCGGAGCTCGGCGCGAAACGCGACCCCGGCCAGGAGCTCTTCCTCCTCGACGACCGGGGCGCCTTCTTCGCGGCCCCGGTGATCGTCCACGGCTCCGACCTCGGCGCCGCCGCCCTCTCCATGGAAAGCCAGTCCATCCGCGAATATGCCTCCTCGGGAGACAACCCGGCCTTCGCCATCGCGCTGTTCGACCGCCACGGCTGCCGGATCCTCGCCAATCCCCGCTACCGCGACATGGCGGGCGACCGGCGCATCGACCAGTTGCCAGGCTGGTTGGTGGCCCGGGCCGACATCTCCATCGAAGGCACCGAGGGGTGGCATTACCTCATCGGCCTCTCCCCGCGCGAGGTCCATGCCGAATTCGCCCACCTCCACGCCCAAACCGGGTGGCTGCTGGCCTTGGCCCTGAGCTTGCTCCTCGCCACCCTCGTGCTGGCCACCCGCCTAACCGTCCGTCCCGTGGCCCGCCTCGCCAACAACGTGCGCAACATCGCGCGGCGTCTGGATCTCGGCGCCCGCGTCGCCTCCGAAGGCCCCCGCGAACTGCGCGACCTGGCCGACGCCTTCAACCAGACCCTCGCCGAACTGGAACGGGCCTTCACCTCCCGCGAATCCATGCGCACTCTCCTCGACAACATCCAGACCCAGATCTGGTATTTGACCGACGACCACACCTACGGGGCCGTCAACGAGGCCCACGCCGCCTTCTTCGGCCGCCGGAAGGAGGACATCGCCTTCAAGGACATGGCCGACTTTATGCCGCCGGAGGCCGTCGCCATTTGCCGCGTCAACAACCGCGAGGTTTTCTCCTCCGGCAAGGTCGTCCACTCCGAGGAATGGGCCACGGACTCCTTAGGAAGGCAGCGCCTGCTCTCGATCCAAAAAGCCCCCAAGCTGCGCCCGGACGGGTCCATCGAATACGTCGTCGCCTCGGCCTAGGACATCACCGAACAAAAACGCGCCGAAGAGGCCCTCAAGGACAGCGAGGCCAACTTCCGCACCTTCTTCCAGTCCATGACCGACCTGATCTTCGTGGCCACACCCGACGGAAAGATCCTGTTCGCCAACCAGGCCGTCGAACGCAAGCTCGGCTTCTCTGCCCAGGAATGGCCCTCCATGCATATCCTCGATGTCCACCCCCCCGACAAGCGCGAGGAGGCCGGCGAGATCTTCGCGGCCATGTTCCGCGGCGAACGGGATTACTGCCCGCTGCCGCTGATCCGCAAGGACGGATCCCTCTTCCCCGTCGAAACCCGCATCTGGTTCGGCAAGTGGAACGGGTCCGACTGCCTCTTCGGCATATCCAAGGACCTCTCCGCCCAGCAGGAGGCCCAACAGCGCTTCGAACGCCTGTTCCGCAACAACCCCGCCCTCATGGCGGTCTCCTCCCTACCCGACCGCGCGTTCACCGACGTCAACGACGCCTTCCTCAAGGCCACCGGATACTCCCGCTCCGAAGTCGTCGGACGCAATGCCTTGGATCTGGCCCTGTTCTCGAATCCGGAACAGCAGAAGACCGTGGTCGACACCCTCCAAACCACCGGCCGGATCACGGACTGCGAATTGCAGATCCGATGCAAGGACGGAAAGATCCTGGATGGCCTGTTCTCGGGCGAAGTCATCACCAGCCAGGGCCGTCAATATTTCCTGACGGTCATGATCGACATCTCCCGCCGAAAACATGCGGAACAACGCCTGGCCCGCCTGGCCGAGATGGAAACCTGGATGGCCAACCTCTCCATACAGTTCATCAACGCCAGCCCCGACCAGACCGATCCGATGATCCGCGACGCCCTCGCCACCGTCGGCATGCGCACCGGTGTGGACCGCGTCCACATCTGGTCCTATTCGCCGGACGGCGCGACCTGCGCCAACACCTTCGAGTGGTGCGCGCCGGGCATCGAACCGCAGATCGATCAGCTCCAGGCCCTGCCGACGGCCTTGATCCCCTGGTGGCAGGACCACATCCTCGGCCTGCGCAACATCGTGATCCACGACGTCGCCCGCATGCCCCCGGAAGCCGCCCGCGAAAAGGAAATCCTCGAAGCCCAGGACATTCGCTCCGAACTGGTGGTCCCCCTCTCCTGGGAAGGCCACCCCGAGGGCTTCATCGGCTTCGATTCCGTGAGGACCGCCAAGCCTTGGACCCACGAGGACATCGTGCCGCTGGAACTCCTCGCCGGCATCCTCCACAACGCCATCAAGCGCCAATCCGCCGAGACCCGCCTGCGCGAGCTCAACGCCTCCCTGGAACAACGCGTGGAAACGCGCACGCGCGAGCTCCAGGCGACCCAATCCCTGCTCTATATGAACGAAAAACTGGCCTCCCTCGGCCAGCTCGCCGCCGGCATCGCCCACGAGATCAACAACCCCGTCAGCTTCGTCTCCACCAACCTCGTCGCGCTGGAAGAAAGCATGACGACCTTCTCCTCCCTCCTCTCCGCCTACCGCGAGGCCTTCGCCGCCTTGGCCCCCTCCCCCCACGCCGCCCCCCTCCTCCCGAAAGTGAAGGAGATCGAACAGCAGGCCGCCATCGGTTTCATCCTGAAGGACCTCCCCCACCTTTTCGCCGAATCCCGCGACGGCATCCGCCGCATCGCCTCCATCGTCGAAAGCATGCGCACCTTCGCCCGCAAGGACCTCCCCGACGCCTTCCTGCCCTACAACATCAATTCCGGCGTCCGCGACACCCTCGTCATCGCCCGCAACGCCTACAAGTACGGCGCCGATATCGAACTGGACCTCGGCGACGTGCCCGAGGTGCCCGGCGTCCCCGGCCAGATCAACCAGGTCCTCCTGAATCTCATCGTCAACGCGGCCCAGGCCTTGGATAAGCCCGACGACCCCGGCGCCCCCAAGGGCATCATCCGCATCCGCACCGGCGTGCGAGACGGATCCGTCTTCTGCTCCGTGGAGGACAGCGGCCCCGGCATCCCGCCAGAGGTCGCTCCCCACGTCTTCGACCCCTTCTTCACCACCAAGGCCCCCGGCCAGGGCACCGGCCTCGGCTTGAGCATCTCCTACGACATCGTCGTGGAAAAACACCGCGGAACCCTCTCCCATGCCCCCGCCGCCTTGGGCGGCGCCTGCTTCACCCTCACCCTCCCTCTCGCTTCAATCCAACCCTCCACCCAGGAAGGATCCCCCGCATGAACGACGTCTCCATCCTGTTCGTCGACGACGAGGAATTCGTGCTGAAGTCCCTCGAACGCCTCCTCCTCAAGGAACCCTATGCCAAGCAGTTCGCCTTCTCCGGCCCCATGGCGCTGGATATGCTCGAACAAGCACCGGCGCAGGTCATCGTGACCGACATGCAGATGCCCCGGATGAACGGCATGGAGTTGCTGAAGATCGTCAAGCAGAAGTGGCCCGACGTCATCCGCATCGCCCTCAGCGCGCACACCGGCTCGCCGCAACTCCTGGCGGCCATCAACACCGGCGAAGTCTACCGCTACCTCACCAAGCCGCTTCAATCCCCCGAGGAAATCCGGGCCGTCCTCCGCGACGCCCTCGAGATCCACGCCCTCCGCCGCGCCCGCCAGGAAATGACCGAGCAGCTGGAACGCCGCAACCGGGAATTGGAGGCCACCCTCGCCCAGGTGAAACAGCTTGAAGGCCTCCTCCCCATCTGCGCCTCGTGCAAGAAAATCCGCAATGACAAGGGATACTGGCAGCAGATCGAACAATACATCGGCGAGCACTCGCAGGCCGTCTTCAGCCACGGCATCTGCCCCGATTGCGGACACCGCCTCTATCCGGAGTTCTACACGGATCCCGGTCAGGAAAAAGGACCCTGACTGATCAGGTCAGATTCGCTCAAATTACTCGGCATTAACTTGCATATAGTGCAACGTAATGCACAGTGATTTATAGATGCCCAAGAATCCTATTGGATCTACCTCGTCACCCTCCTCGACGAGGAAATCCGCCTCATCCTTGCCGCCCTCCCGTCCTGATCCAGCCCCCCACGAGCTTGTCCCGTGGGTGAATCAGTTTCGCTCGCGCCGCACCACCGCCTCGCACAACGGAACTCCCCAGCGGTCCGTCACGCAGGTGTTTCGCCATTCCACCCCGGCATCCTCCCGGCGCCAGCCATACACCCCCAGCACGCGCAATGCCTCCACTCGTTCCGCATGCCGCCGAAACCATTCCGCACCGGCCGCCGACAGCATCGCCACGGCCTCCGAATCCGCTTTCAGCAAAACCGCGTCCTCGCGCACTTCCCACTGCAGCAGCGCCCCCGCCCGCAACCGCTTCAAGGCCGCGGCAATCCTGCCAGTCCGGCCGGAATCGCCCCGGCCCGCAAAGCTCAGATCCACATCCGCGGGCCCCAGCAAACGGTAGCGTTTCAACATCGTCTCCGCTGCCGGTTCCCCGGCAGCCTGCCGGGAAACCATCCCCTTCGCCTGGCGAAGGGATTCCAACAACGCGCAAACCTCATCCCCGCGGTCTACGATGGCCAATCCGCGCCGGGCCCGCGTCATGCCCACGTACAAGAGGCGCCGCGCTTCTTCCGCATCCTCCCGCCAGCGCCGGGCCCAGCGTCCGGCCACGACCACGCCGTCATGTTCCGTCCCCTTGGCGGCGTGGATGGTGGACAACCAGATGCCCTTGCGCCCCACCCGGCCATCCCGTCGCGTGGCGGCCAACGCCTCATGCACATGCTCGCACCAGGCTTCAGCCAGTCCCGTCTTGTCCGGATACTCCGCCAGAATACCTGCGAGCAGTTCCATCCAAATGCTCGGCCCATTCAGTTTCCCGATGCGCTCCAGTTCGCCTTCCAGTTCATCGCGCCCCACCAGCGCGCCCGACCGGCTTTTCAATCCTTCCAGCAATTGCAGGCACTCCCGCATCCGCCACAACGGCGGCAGCACCGCCCCCTTCCTCCCCCCCTCCGAATCCATCCGCACGCTGAAGGGAATGCCCTCGGCCTCCGCCTGCCCCCGGAACGCATCCACGTCTTCTTTCTGCACTCCCAGCACCGCCATGCGCTCCCATTCCACGCCCGATTGCCGCCACTGCGTCACCTGTTCCAGAATCCCCGCCGTTTGCGCCGCCAGGCCAGCGGCCTCGATCACCGTCACCGGCTCACCCGCCGGTTCATCCCGGCGGCGACGGTCCACATGCAGGGCAATGCCGGTTTTCATCCGGGCCCGGTTTCCGGCGATCACGCCGCCCGCCGCCGACAAAATCACCGCGCTGGAGCGGTAGTTCGACGT
>CAYODC010000018.1:9333-17116 GCA_964402575.1 uncultured Verrucomicrobiota bacterium | reverse complement strand
CGCTGGGACGGGCCATCCAGTGGAACAAGGCGTTTGCGGTGACCTATGCGGGGGGGGCGCTGGCGCTCGGGGCGGGGATCCTGTGGTGGCTGGCGCGGGGAGTTTTCCACGGTGTGGAAAAAAGTTTTCCACAGTGTGGAAAAAAGGGCGCGGATTTTCCACGGTGTGGAAAAAAGTTTTCCACGGTGTGGAAAACGTCGTGGGCGGCGTGGCTGCCGGCGGCGGTGGTGGTGTTTGATGCGGTGGTGATTCTGGCGCCGCGCTACATCCAGACGATGCCGCCTGGCTACGTGGCGGAGAACGAGCTGGTGCGCTATCTGAAGCGGGAGGTGGGGCACAACCGCACGGCGATGGCCACGCAGGACGGGTTCTACAACCTGTGGCTGACCTACCTGTTTCCGTACCATGCGATTGCGTCGGTGAACGTGACGCAGTTGCCGCGGCCGCCGGCGGACTATACGGCGTTCTGGGGGGCGGTGCGGGATCCGGTGCGGATGTGGCAGTTGACGGCGGTGAGCCATGTGCTGGCGCACGGGCCGGTGGCGAAGCAGTTGCTGGCGAATCCGGCGTGGGCGTCGCAACTGGACTTGGCGTGGGCATATCAACCCTTTGATGACGGGCGAGGGGGCGTGGGCACGCGCGGCGTGAGGCCTTCGATGGAGGCGCCGGAGGTGGTGTTGAGGTTCAAGACGGTTCCGCCGCGGGTGGCGGCGGCGCGGTCGTGGCGGGTGGTGGAGGATGCGGAGGCGCTGGCACTGCTGGCGTCGCCGGAATTCGAGCCGTTTGCGTCGGTGCTGCTGGCGCCGGGAAGCGAGGCCGGGGATCCGCCGGGGGGCGATCCGCTTCCGCCGCCGGAAGTGGAGATTCACCGGACGGTTCCGGGCCGGTACGAGTTCACGGTGAAGAGCCGCGGGCCGGTGGTGGCGCGGGTGGCGGAGAAGCATGATCCGAACTGGAAGGCAACGGTGAACGGGGAGGAGCGGCCGGTGCTGCGGGTGGATTACATGTTCCAGGGCGTCGCGCTGGGGGAGGCGGGGGAGCACCGGGTGGTGATGTGGTACGCCCCGCCGCGGCTGGTGGTGATGCTGCAAGGGGCGGGGCTGCTGATGGGGGCGGGGGCGGGGTTGTGGCTGGTCCTGGCGCGCCGGCGGCAGGAGGCGGCGTGAGCGTGAACGGCGCAGTCCAGCCGTTCCTTTCGGTGGTGATTCCGACGATGGGGCGGGACATCCTCATCCGCACGCTAGAGTCGCTGGCGGCGGCGGAGGGGTTCGACGGCCTCGAGGTGATCGTGGCCGGGCGGGTGCCGGACGGGGAGGTGGCGGAGCGGTTGCGCGGGTTCGTAAGCCGGCATGCCAACGTCCGCCATCTGGAGATCCAGTTCGAGACAGGGGATTCCAGCCGGAAGAAAAACGAAGGGGCGGCGACGGCACGGGCGCCGGTGATTGCGTTCTTGGACGATGACGTGGTGGTGGCGCCGGATTGGCCGCGGCGCATGGCGGAGCCGTTCGACGACGTGAAGGTGGGGCTGGTGAGCGGGCCGAGCCTGGTGCCCGAGGACATCAACTGGATGGGACGGATGGCGGGGCTGGCGCTGTCGTCGCCGGCGGCGGGCTACGTGGCGGAGCGCTATCGGCAGAACCGGCAGGAGAGTTATACCATTGATTGGGACCGGGTCATCGGGTGCAATGCGGCCTATCGCCGGGAAGCCTTCGAGCAGATGGGCGGGTTTCCGGCCGACTACTATCCGGGGGAGGAAATGATGGCGGCCTACCGGACGGAGAAGGCCGGCTGGGTGCTGCGGTTCCTGCCGATGGCGTGGGTGAGGCACTATCCCCGGCAATCCTGGCGGCGGTTCTGGCGGCAGATCTGGGGATATGGAGCCACGCGCATCCGGTTGTTGCGCGGCGGAGTGGGGTTCAGTCCGTGGACCCTCGTGCCGGGGGTCTGGGTGGGTGTTTCCCTCCTGCTGGCGCTGGCGGCGCCGTGGATTCCGCTGGCCCGGGGGCTGCTGGCGGTCGATCTGGGCCTGTATGCGGCAGTGGTGCTGGCGGTGACGGCAGGCACGGTGTTGCGCACCCGGAAATGGGGCGACACCGGATTGCTGGCGGTGATTCCCTGGATGCATCTGGCCTACGGGCTGGCCGAGTGGTATGAAACGCTATGTCCGGGCCGGGATTTCAGCGAGCGGGGTCGCAGCGGGGAGAGGAAGGCTCGGGAGGCAAGACCGGGATAAATTCCTATCGACGGCACGCGTCACTTTTGAGAACATGGCGGGAGTTGAGGGCTGCAAAGGCGGTCCGGGTTCAATCCAACAGCAGGTGATCGATATGGCCAAGGATAAAGAGGACGAACAGGTCGAGCAACTCGCTGCCCCGCAGGAACGACCGGTGGAAGAAGATGAGGGGTTGGCCGTCAGCCATCCCAGCACCGACACCAACGTCTGGATCCAGGTGGTGGGGGCGTTGATCTCCACAGCGTGTCTTTGCCTGGCTTTGTTTTATGCCGACCGTTTCCACCACCAGGGCATGGTCAAGTATCTCAACAGCCTGATCAACCAGCGCGGTCCGGTGCAGTGGTTGGAACTCCTGAGCTTTTTCGTCATTGTCTTCTTCATCTTCCAGAAGAACCGGGTGTTGCGCTCGCAGATCCGGCACATCAGCGAGGATACGGCGCAGATCCGCGGCGTGAACATGGACAACGAGGAGGAGCTGCAGCTCCTGCGCAAGCGCATCCATGACACGGGAACGGACTTGACGAGCATTCTGCTGAGCCGGCTGGACCGGGCCCTGGGCTTGTGGCTGGCGACGAAGGACCTGGGACGCGTGACGGGCTGGATCAGCGCCGAGGCCACGCGCGACAACGTGGCGTCGGATTTGACATTTACGCTGGTGCGCCTGATGATGTGGGTGATTCCCATCCTGGGGTTCATCGGTACGGTGCAGGGGCTGGGCGCGGCCGTCGGCGGGTTCGCCGACTTCCTGTCGGGATCGGCGGAATTGTCCGCCATCAAAGGCGCCATTGCGCAGGTGACGATCAGCCTGGGCGTGGCCTTCGACACGACGTTTTTGGCGCTGATGCTGGTGACGCTGGTGCAGTTTCCGCTGACGTCGATCATGCGCCGGGAGTCCACGTTCATGGCGGAGGTGGACATCTATCTCGACGAGCACTTTGTGTCGCGGCTGCCGTCGGCGGAGCAGCAGGCGGTGGTGATCGAGAACCTGGAAGACTCGATTGAAGCCGCGTTCCGGCGGTACATTCCCGATCCGGACCGCTATGAAGAAGTGTTCACGCTGTCGATCGACAAGGCGGCGGGGGAAATGGGCCGGCAGTTCGAAGAGCTGTCCGCCCGGTATGTGCAGGCGCGCAAGACGGCCACGGACGAGGAAGTGCAGGCCCTGGCGGCGGCGATGGAACAGGCGCACCAACGGGCGGCGGAATTGGCCGGGCAATATGCCCAGAGCGCCCAGGAGGTGCAGGCGACGCTGGGCGAGAGCCTGCAGAAGGCGGCCAATGCGGCCGGGATTGTCGAGCAGCAGATCGCGACGATCACCAACCTGGGCGCCAAGGTCCAGGAGCTGCTGCAGGTGGAACAGGCGCTGGAGCGTGCGATGGCCGGGATCACCAGCGCCGACGAATTCCAGAAGACGTTCGCGCAATTGCGCGAGCACTTGACGACGACCGACGAGTTCTGCAGGCGCCTGAGCAAGCCGCGGGTGATTACCCTGCAGGAGGAGATTCTCTCCTAGGCGGGAGGAGTGGAAGGCGCCGGCATGCGGAACGATTCTCGATCCTGGTGCCACCTGGTGGCCTGCGCGGCGCTGTTGGGTTGGGGAAGCGTGGATGCGCGGGGACAATATGCCTTGCGCGGACGGGTGCTGGCGGATGGCTTGAAAGAGCCGCACGGAGTGGCGGTGCATCCGGGCACGGGGGAAATCTTCGTTTCGGAGCGGGGCAGCGGACGGATTCTCGTGCTGAAAAACGGGAAGATGGAACCGGCGCTGGCGCCGGACTGGACGGTATCGACGAACCTGCCCCGCTGGGCCATTACGGACCAGGTGCCGGAGTCGAAATGGATGACGGCGGCGCTGCAGAAACCGGGGCCGATTTCGATCTCGACCAACGGGACGTTGTTCGTGGCCGAGCAGGAGCCCAACGGCCGGCTGCTGGAGTTTCGTCCGGACGGGCAGGGCCGTTTCACGACGGCGGTGGGGATTCCGGTGCCCTGGCTGGATCAGGAGTTCCAATGGCGCGACCTGCAGGTCGACAGCCTCGGCCGCCTGTATGTGGCGGGGGCCGATGAGGTGGGCAGCGCGTTCATGAAGTTCGGATCGGCGCTGGTCCGGGAACCGGACGGCAACTGGTGGGTGATCGATTTCGGGCCGTTCGCGAATTTCGGCACCTTTGCGTTGTCCGAGCGCGAGGACGTGATGCTGCTGGGGGATCGCAACAAAGGCACGTTGACCTGGTGGGAAGTGAACCGGCACGTCATGCTGGGGGGATCTCCCGATGCGGCCGGCCGTGCAGAACTCGTCAGCCTGGGAATCTATCCCGACGGGGCGTTCCTGCTGGGCGAGCATCTGTCGGCCGGGAAGGCGGCGCTGGTGCGGATGGATCCGTTCTCGGGGCAGCAAACGACCTTGGCGGAGGACCTCAAGTCGATCGGCGACATCGAAATCGACCGGAAGAACGGGAGATATCTGGTGACGGACCCGGTGGGCGGCCGCCTGATGGAGTACCAGCCGGATCCGCCGGCCAAGTTCACCGAGGCGGCCCTGCGGCAGATCGTGCGTTCGGTGGAAGGCATGATGGGGCTGCCCACCGAGGCGCCGGCGTTCCTGACCTCCTTTTTCGACCGGTTGCAGAGCGCGGCGTCGGATGTGTTATCGGAAGACTCCACGCATTCGGTGCAGTTCAACCTCAGCGACATTGCCGGGAAGCTGCCGATCATTGCGGGGCGGGTGCGGGCGACGGTCGAGGTGGAAGGGGCGGAAGTGGATCCCATCGAAGAGATCGAGTTTTTCCTGCTGTTTCCCAGCAAGGTGGTGATGACGGAGACGGCGGTCAGCCCGAGCATGAGTTTCTTTTCGGCGAAGCGGAAGAGCGGGAAGGTCGAGCAGACGAAGCCGGTGTTCCACGGGGAGGTGGGGGTCTACCGCATGTCGGGAACCAACATTTCCAAGGTGGCCTCGGCGCCCGGCGGGCTGCATGTGCCGGTGGTGGCCTGCGGCATGAGCCAGGGGGACGGGGGGGTCTATGTCAACCTGTCGTTCCTGGGCGCGGGCATCTACGGAGATTATTACCTGACGTTGTTCCAGGGGCCGCGCGAGCAGCGGGCCAAGCTGGTGGTCAAGTCGCCGACTTCGGCCAGCGGGTCCATTGCCTATGACGCCTCGTTCATGGAAGACGCGACCATCGAGGGGATGGAGAAGGAAAAGGTCACGCGGGAGCAGTTGACCAACCTGCTGATTTCCGGCTTCGGGCCCAGCGCCAGCGCCAACCGGTCGGTGGGCTGGCTGCGGCTGGGCCAGTTCCCGGCGAGCATGATGGTGTCGTTCGGCGATGCCAGCGATGCGCCGTTGACGGGGGCGGCCAGCGGCATGAAGGACATCGTGGAGAAGAAGCGGCTGGAGATGAGCCTGGAATCGGCGTCGGACATCGAGGTCATCGAGGCCGGGCCGGAGACGAAGGCCGAGGTGCCGGCAACCGAGGCGCCGGCGCCGGTGGAGACGGCGCCATGAAGCAGGCCGATTTCGATTCTTCGGGATTCCAGAACATCGTGCTGATGCTGATCGGGGTGCTGATGATGATGCTGGTCAGCAACGTGCTGACCATCATCAGCAATCCGGAGAACATCAAGATCGGGGCGCTGGTCACGGGGACGGTCTATACCGACGAGGAAAGCGAAGCCGAGTTTGTTCCCCCGAAGTTCCAGAACCTGCGGCAGGATCCGCTCTACATCGACGTGGAGGCGAACAAGCTGATCATCTATGGCGGAATCGTGAATCCGGAGAAGAAGGAAATCGCCGCCAAGGATTTGGTGTTCGAAGGCAACGAATTTGAAAAGTTCCTCGATGGGGTGGAGCAGGCCAAGGCCACCCGGTACATTGTGCTGCTGCTGCGGCCGGGGAGCGCGGTTTTCCAGCGCAAGCTGCGCAAGGTGATCCGCGACCGGGGCATCGACGTGGGGTTTGAACCCTGGGAGGCGGGCCGGGAAATCATGATGGCGGGTGCCAAAAAGTCCGGCGGCGGGGAGAGCGAACCGGTAGAGTCCCCGGCCGAGCCCGCGGCGGCGACGGAGGGCGAGCCGCCCGGAGAAGGAACCTAGGCCATGGCATCAGGACCCTCATTGGATTTGAGTTCCTTCACGGACATCATGAGCTGCCTGCTCGGCGTGCTGGTGTTGATCATCCTGCTGACGGGCATCGACGCTTCGCAGATCACGGTGCTGGTGGCCACGCCGAAGGAGATGACCAGCGACGACAAGAGTCCCGTGATGTTCGAGTGCCGCAACAACCAGTTGTTCGAGATTTCGGTCGACCGGATCAAGCAGGCCTGCGACGCCAAAACCGAGGAAATCCTGGAACGGGTGCAGAACGATCAGAACGAGTTTCTCAAGCAGGCGTCCCAGACCGTGCTGGAAATCGACGGGCATCAGTTGGACTACACGTTTGCGCTGATGGGCAAATACTATCTGACGCCGATCCAAGACGCGGAAGGCTATTTGTTGGAAAAAATTTCCCAGGAGACTCCCGACAAGTGGTACGGCTCCCGGCTGGCGGAAATCGATCCCGACACCCAGTTCATCTGTTTTTTCGTGCGTCCGGACAGTTTCACGGTTTTCCAGCGCGCGCGCCAACTGGCGTGGATCAAGAGCGTGAGCGTTGCCTGCGAGCTTCAGGACGAGAAAAACCAGATCATGATCGGCCCGGGCGGGGAACGCCTGTACGTGCAATGAGGCCGGCGGGGCTGACGGGGCGGCGGACAGGAGATTCCGGGGCATCGTTCGTGTGCCGCCGCTGCGGCGCTTGCTGCCGGTGGCCCGGGTCGGTGCTGTTGGAAGAAGGGGATATCGCGGCGGCCGCGGCACATCTGGGCCTGACGCCGGAGGCGTTCGTGGAAGGCTATGCGGATCTGGCGCGGAACCGAGCCCAGTTGACCTTGAAAGAAGCCGGGGAGGGGGCTTGTGTGTTCCTGGACGCGGCGGGGGCCTGCCAAATCTATGACGCCCGGCCCCGGCAATGCCGGGAGTTTCCCCATGGCTGGCGGGTCGAGGGGTGCCCGGGGCTGGGAACCCTGCCGTCGTGACCAGCCGGAATGGGCGGGAGGGGACTCGAACCCCTAACCCTTGCGGGACCAGATCCTAAGTCTGGCGCGTCTGCCAATTTCGCCACCCGCCCGGGGGATGCATGCGGATAGATGTAGGATGGCGGGCACGGGTTTTCAAGCTGGATTTGCGTTTTGGGATTTGTCGCCGGCGGGGCGAAGGTGCTAGGATGATGGTTTTATGAAGGAGACGCCCATGGAAACGATCTACGACGCCAAGAGCATTCTGGAGATTCTGCCGCACCGCTATCCGTTCCTCCTGGTGGACCGGATCGTGGAATGCAACGAGACGGACTGGATCGTGGGGGTCAAGAACGTGTCCGCCAACGAGCCGTATTTCCAGGGTCATTTTCCCGGAATGCCGATCCTGCCCGGGGTGCTGCAGTTGGAGGCGATGGCGCAGACGGCGGGGATTCTGCTGAACAAGCTGCTGTAAAGCGAAGGGAAAGTCGCGTACTAC
>CAYODC010000018.1:4655-9323 GCA_964402575.1 uncultured Verrucomicrobiota bacterium | reverse complement strand
TGGTTCCCGGCGATCAGTTGCGCATGGAAATCAAGTTTCTGAAGCTGCGGCTGGGCATGGCAAAGGTGTCGGGACGGGCGCTGGTGGACGGGGAACTGGCTTGCGAAGCGGAAATGATGTTTGGCGGAGGCAAGTAGGCATGGGTGTGGAGATTCATCCGCTGGCGGTGGTGGCGCCGGGCGCCGAGCTGGGCGAAAACGTGATCGTCGGCCCCTTTTGCTCGGTCGGGCCCCATGTCCGGCTGGGCGACGGAGTGACGCTGCGTTCGCATGTCAGCGTGGACGGGCATGCGACGGTGGGGGCAGGCTGCGAGATCTGGCCATTTGCCAGCATCGGCGGCAAGACGCAGGATTTGAAGTACAAAGGCGGGGCGCCGCGGCTGGTGGTGGGCGAGAACACCGTGATCCGCGAGTGCGTCACGCTGAACTGCGCCACGTTCGACGGGGGGGAGACCCGGGTGGGCTCGAAGTGCCTGATCATGGCCTATTGCCACGTGGCCCATGACTGCCTCGTGGGCGACCGGGTGATCATGGCCAACAACGCAACGCTGGCGGGGCATGTGGTCGTCGAGGACGACGCGATCCTGGGCGGGATGGCGGGCATCCACCAGTTCGTGCGCATCGGGCGGATGAGCATCTTGGGCGGCTGCACCAAGGCGGTGAAGGATGTGCCGCCCTACATGATGGCGGACGGCGATCCGTTGAAGATCTACGGAACCAACAAGGTGGGCCTGGAGCGCCACGGGGTGTCTCCCGAGGCCCAGCAGGCGTTGAAACAGGCGTACAAGATCGTGTTCCGGACGGACCTGCGGGTGGCCGAGGCGCTGGCGCGCATCGAGGCGGAGCTTGCGCCGGCGCCGGAAATCCGGATTTTCGTGGAATTCATTCGAGCAAGCGAACGAGGGATCGCCAAATGAACATGCGCATCCGGAGGCTGATAGGGGCGGCATGGACGCTGGGGATGTTCTGGATGGCCGGGGGCGCCGCGGAACGCGCCGGTGCCCAGGATCCGGTTCCCGCCGCGGTTCCTGGCCCTTCTGTACAGTTCAACTTCGAGCAGGCGGACATCCGGCTGGTGACGCAGATTGTCGGCAAGATCACGGGCAAGAAATTCGTGGTGCCGGAGGGGGTGACGGGGAAGGTCAGCATCCTGACACAGGGGCTGATTCCGGTGGACGAGGTGTATCCGCTGTATCTGAGCATGCTGGAGGCGAGCGGGTACACGGTGGCCGAGCGCGACGGGGTGCATCAGGTGATCGGGCTGCCGGGCGGTCCGGCGCTGGCCTCGGGATCCGGGACCGGCGGGGGGTTGGTCACCAAGCTGATCCCGCTGGCGCATGTCAATGCCGGAGAGGTGAAGAAAAGCCTGGAATCGCTGGTCCGCGGCGGCAAGGAGGGCGCGCTGGAGGTTTTCCTGCCGGGCAACCATCTCATTGTGACGGACACGGCGGCCAACGTGGCCCGGCTGGAGTCACTGGTGGCCAGTCTCGACAAGCCCGGCGCCGGCAGCTCCGTGGAAGTCGTCGCGCTGCGGCATGCGAGCGCCGAACGGGTGGCCGAACAGCTGCGCGCGACGTTCGGCGCGACGGACAACGCGGTCAACAAGATCAACCGCCATTTCCAGCAGGTGGCCGGCGGATCGGGCGAGTTGCCGACGGATTTCACGGTGGTGGCGGCTCCGCAGGCGAACAGCCTGATCCTGGTGGGGTTGCCGATGCAGATTGCCGAGACCCGGAAGATCATCGAAAAGATGGATGTGGAGAATCCGAACGGATTCGGGCGGCTGAACGCCATATTCCTGAAGTACCTGTCGGCCGAGGAGGCGTCGAAGAGCCTGAATGCGCTGCTGGGCAAGGCGCCGGCGACGGATGGGGCCCCGGTGCAGCGAGACATCGCGATCGAGCCGAGCGTGGCGAACAACGCCTTGCTGGTGGATGCCTCGCCCCAGGACTTCGAATACGTGCGGCGGCTGGTCGACCGGCTGGACGTGGTGCCCCAGCAGGTGCTCGTCGAAGTGCTCATTGCCGAGATCAACATGGAGAAAGGGCTGGACCTGGGCGTGGAATGGTTTGGCATCGACCAGCCCGACGGCAGCGGAACGGGGGCCTTCGGGCGGTCGCGGTACGGGTCCGCCGATTCGCTGTTCAACATCCTGACGAATTTCGCGTTTCCCCAGGGTTTCGCGGGAGGGATCATCAGCGGCACGTTCACGGCGCCGGATGGCAAGGTCTACAACCAGATCCCGGTGTATCTGCGGGCGGTGGCGGGCGAGAACAACCTGAAGATCCTGTCGAACATTCCCCTTTGGGCGCAGAACAACCTCGAGGCGTCCGTCAGCGTGGTCGAGAACATCCCGATCCTGAAATCCTCGGTGGAGGGGTCCGGTTCCGACCGGGACTACATCCAGAACATCGAGCGGCAGGACGTCGGCATCAAGCTGACGCTGACGCCGCACGTGAATCCGGACCGGGAGATCCAGCTCGACTTGAATCCCAGCATCGAGGCGGTGGTGGAAGACGGCAAGGACAACACCTACACCCCGACCATTTCCAAGCGCGAGGTCAAGACGACGGTGACGGTGCCGGACCGTGCCACCGTGGTCATCAGCGGCCTGATCCGGGAAGACACGGCCAAGATCAGCACCAAGGTTCCGCTGCTGGGGGACATTCCTTACCTGGGGGCCCTGTTCCGCAGCACCAGCGACACCAAGCGGCGGACGAATCTGCTGATCTTCGTGACGCCGCGCATCGTGACGGACATGGCGCTGGCCGAGGCGGAGAAGGCCCGGCTGGAACGCGCCACCAGCCTGCAAGGCGCGGAATCGGCGTTGGATGAGCCGGATCCCGCGGCTGAAAAGGTCCGGGAGGCCGCCGAGCGGGTTCAGAAGAAGGCGGCGAAGCGCCACGTGCGGAGGGGCGGCAAGCCATGACCGAATCCGTCCGGGGCCTGCCTGTATTGGAGCGGATCGAGGAAGAATGGCTTGATCCGGCGCTGATCGAAGCGGTTCCGGTCGATTGGGTGCGCCGGCAGGTGCTGGTGCCGTACCGGCGCGACGGGAAGGTGGAGATTGCGGGGGCCGAAACCAGCCTGCTCCAGGCCTACGAGGATCTGGCCCTGTTGCTGGGGGAGGAGGCATCCTGGGTGGTGGCGCCCGAGGGAGAAATCCAGCGGGCCATCGACCGGTGCTACATCCGGCGCGCCGGCGCGCCGGCGGCGCTTGCGCCCGAGGACGAAGGGACTGCGCCGGTCCCGCGCCGGGAGACGGACGACCTGTTGGCGGGGAGCATCGATGCGCCCGTGGCGCAATATGTCAATTTGATCCTGCTGGAAGCCGTCAAGCGCGGCGCGTCGGACATCCATATCGAGCCCTATGCCAATGCGCTGACCGTCCGCTACCGCATCGACGGTCTACTCTACGAACAGCCCAGTCCGCCGCGTCACCTGGAAAGCGCCCTGACGGCGCGCCTGAAGGTCATGGCCCGCCTGGATTTGGCCGAGAAGCGCCTGCCGCAGGACGGCGTGGCCCGGGTTCGCGCGGGAGCCCGGGAGATCGACGTGCGCGTATCCAGCGTGCCGGTCGCCGAGGGCGAACGCATTGTGCTGCGCCTGCTCCATCGCGAATCGACCCGCTACACGCTGAACGAACTGGGGCTATCGTCCACCTTGCTGGACGGGTTTCGCGAAATCCTGCGGGAGCCCCATGGCATCGTGCTGGTGACGGGTCCGACCGGCAGCGGAAAAACCACGACGCTGTATGCGGCGTTGCGCGAGCTGGACACGGCCCACCTGAACGTGTTGACGATCGAGGATCCGATTGAATACCAGTTGCCGAACATCGGGCAGATGCAGGTGCATCCGAAGATCGGGCTGACTTTTTCCCGGGGGCTGCGGCACATTCTGCGCCAGGATCCCGACGTGGTGTTGGTGGGAGAGACGCGCGATTTGGAAACGGCCGAAATCGTCGTGCGCGCATCGCTCACGGGGCATTTGGTTTTCACGACGCTGCACACGAACGATGCCATTGGCGCGGTGACGCGCATGGTGGACATGGGCATTCCCCCCTACCTGCTGGCGTCGGCCGCCCGCGCGGTCCTGGCGCAGCGGCTGGTGCGGCGCCTCTGTCCTCAATGCCGGCGGGAGGCCGTTCTTTCCGCTGCCGATGCCGCGATGCTGGGGCAGCCGGGCCTGGCGGGCCGGACGGCGTGGGAGCCCTTGGCCCAGGGTTGCCCGGATTGCCTGGGGGGGTACAAGGGACGCACGGGCATCCATGAGCTGCTGCCGGTCCGCGCCGTCCTGGCGGAAGCGATCCGCACGGGAATGCCGCCGGCGGAGATTCGGCGGCTTGCGGTGGCCGAAGGATTCCGCGACATGCGGGATGATGGGGTGGACAAGATCCTGGCCGGGGTGACGTCGGTGTCCGAAGTGTTGCGCACCGCGGGCACCCGGCGGGCATAGGATGCGGCCGCGGCATGACGACCTTTGAATACCAAGGCTATGACACCGCCGGGCGCGCGCAGGGGGGCTTGATCGAAGCGGCGGACCTGAAGGATGCGCGCAAACGGCTGGCGGCGCGGGGGCTTTTGCCCGAGACACTGCAAGCGGCTGGCCGGTCCAGCGCGCACCGGAAATCCAGCCCCTCTTCGTTTTCCGCCGGAATCCGCACGATGTT
>CAYODC010000018.1:0-4645 GCA_964402575.1 uncultured Verrucomicrobiota bacterium | reverse complement strand
CCGGGAGCTGTCGGCCTTGCTGGGTGCCGGGGTGGCGCTGGTGCCGGCCTTGGAGGTGATCCTGCAGGCGCCCGAGCTGGACCGGGCGCGTGCGCGCCTGGCCGCCGTTCGGGACCGCGTGCGCGAAGGGCGTTCGTTGAGCGCCGCCATGGCCGAAGTGTCCCGGCAAGTGTCTGCCTTCGAACAGGCCGTGATGGAGGCGGGGGAACGTACGGGGGGGATGAATGAAGCCTTGGACCGGCTGGCGACGTTCCTCGAGGAGGAGGATCGCCTGCGCGAGAAGCTGGTGACGGCCCTGATCTATCCCTGCATCGTCATCTCGCTGGCCGTGGTGATTGGCGGGTTGGTCCTGGTGTTCATGCTGCCCATGGTGCAGCGTTTGTTCGACGAAACCCATTTGCCACTTCCGTTGCTGACGCGGATGATGTTGGCGGGCGGGCGGCTGCTGGGCGGGATCCTTCTGCTGTTGGCGGCCGGCGGCGTGGCGGGCGCGGCTTGGGGGCGCGCGCGCGTGCGGGCCGACGAATCCTTGCGCATCCGCTTCGACCGGCGGCTGTTTTCGATCCCGCTGGCGGGGGGGGGCTGGCGCGATCTGGCCAGTTTGCGTTTTGTGCGCGTGCTGGGGCTGCTGCTGGAACGCGGCGTGGGCTTGATGGAAAGCGTGCCGATGGCGGGGCGGGCCTCGGGGAGCGCCTGGCTTGCCGATTGCGCCCGCCGGGAAACGGAACAGATGGGACAAGGCAAACCCTTGGCCGAAGTGATCCGGGGAATCCGTCCATTGCATCCCTCGCTGGCCGCCTGGGTGCAGGCGGGGGAAGCCGGAGGCAACCTGACCGGATTGCTGGACAACGCGGCGCAGCGCTTCCAGCAGAGTTGGGACCGGCTGGCGACGCGGGGCATGCTGGTGCTGGAGATCGGGATGACGTTGATCGTCGGGCTGTTCGTGGCCCTGATTGCGCTGGCGGTGTTGCTGCCCATCCTGCAAATGAACAAAGGAATCATGCCGTGATCTGGTGGGTGTACAATCTGGTGTTTCCGGTGGCGTTTGCCTTTCTGCTGCCGCATTTCCTGCTGCGCATGCTGCGTCGCGGCGGCTATGGGGAGCATTTCCTGCAGCGGTTCGGGCGCTATGGGGCCGCCGAGGCTGAACGGATCGACGCGCCCGGGAGCCCCATCTGGATCCAGGCGGTCAGCGTGGGGGAATTGGCCGTGGCGTTTTCCTTCATGGAAGAAGTCCGCCGCCGCGATCCGACCGTGCGCTTCGTGCTGACGACCAATACCTCCACGGGCCACCGGCTGGCCCTCCAGAAGATCCGCGCGCCCGACGTGACGCTGTATTTTCCGATGGACGTACCCTGGGTGGTGCCGCGCGTGCTGCGGCGCCTGCGGCCTTCGGCGGTGGTCCTTGTGGAGAATGAAATGTGGCCCAACCTGATCCGCTATGCCCGGCTCCAGCGGATCCCGACCGTGATGATCAACGGGCGGATTTCGGAGCATTCCTTCCGCGGCTACCGGCGGATCCGGTTCATCACCCGGCGCCTGCTGCCGCAGATCCATTGGTTCTGCGTGCAAAGCGAGGATGATCGCGGCCGGTTGCTGGCGCTGGGGGCGCCGGCGGAGCGGGTGGAGGTCACGGGCAGTGCCAAATACGACATCAATGCCACGGCGCCCGCGGCTGCCGAGCGTGCCCGGGCGGTGCTGGCCAAGATCGGCGTGACTCCCGGCGATCCGGTCCTGGTGGGGGGGTCGACGTGGGACGGAGAGGAAGAAACCCTGCTGGATTTCCTCGGCGTGGCGCGGGAACATCATCCGCGCTTGATGCTGGTGCTGGTGCCTCGCCATGCGGAGCGGCGGGAGACGGTGCTGGAGGCCATCCGCCGGCGCGGGCTGTCGGTCGTGTTGCGCAGCCAGTTGCCCGACGCGGCGGCGCCGCTGGCGCAGCGGCCGGACGTGCTGCTGGTGGACACGACCGGGGAATTGCGGGGATTTTATGCCGCGGCGGATGTGGTGTTCGTGGGCAAGAGCCTGACGCAGACCGGAGGGCAGAACCCCATCGAACCCGCCATCGATGGAAAGCCCATCGTCGTGGGACCGCACATGGAGAATTTTCCGGTGGTTTCGCGGGATTTCCAGGAAGCGCGGGCCTACGTGCAGGCCCGGGATGCCGAGGAACTCCAGGCGACTCTTCTCCGCCTGCTGGGGGATTCCGCCGAGCGCGGGCGACTGGGAAGGGCCGCTGCCGAACTGGTTGAACGCAAGTCGGGCGCGACTCGGCTCATGGCGCAACGGGTCCTGTCCGCGCGGATGGACGCCTAGGCGGCGGGGGGGGGGCGCCCGGGGCGCATCAGTTGTTCTTGACCGGGACCCAGCAGAATCCCGAACCGGAGGTAGATTCGCTGCCGGGAGCCGGCCGGAGCATCCAGGCCAGGCCGGTTTGCGAATCGAACTTGATCAGGCCGGATTCGGCCTGGCCCTTCTCGTTCACGTAGCTGCCCTGGAAGAGCAAGTACCTTCCGGGATTCAGGTAGGCGACGGGTGACGGGACCGCGGCCAGTTGGGCAGAGGCCGGGACGTCACCGGCCGCGAGGACCAGGAAGAGGGCGATACCGAACCATGCGGAATGCAGTTTCATGATGGGTCCTTTCCCGCCGAGGGGCGATCTCTGCCTGCCATGCTACGCCGGGTTCCGGGTGTGTCAAGGGCGGGCGTGCAACGAAAGGCCGACGATGGCGAGGGGGGGGGATCAGCCTGCGAAACCCGGGGCTTTGTCGCGCAGCCGGGCGAGGCGGCGAACGGCTTCGGCGAGCGTTTTTTCGCGCTTGGCAAAGTGGAAGCGGATGAGGTGGCGGACCGGCTCGCGGAAGAAGCTGGAGCCGGGGACGGCGGCCACGCCGACCACGCGGGCGAGCCATTCGCAGAAGGCGGTGTCGTCCTTGACGCCGAATTCGGAAATGTCCACCAGGACGTAATAGGCGCCCTGGGGTTCGGTGAAGGTCAGCCCGGCGTTGCGCAGGCCGCCGAGAAAGAGGTCGCGTTTCCGCGCGTAGAGATTGGCGAGGGAATCGTAGTAAGCCTCCGGCAATTCGAGCCCGGCGATGGCGGCCTCCTGCAGGGGAGCGGCGGCGCCGACAGTGAGGAAGTCGTGGACCTTGCGCGCGCCGTCGATGAAAGCCGGCGGGGCGATGATGTATCCCAGGCGCCAGCCGGTGATGGAGTAGGTCTTCGAGAGGGAGCTGCACGAGACCGTCCGGTCGAACATGCCGGGCAGGGCCGAGAAATAGGTGTGGCGATGCGGCGCGTAGAGGATGTGCTCGTAGACTTCGTCGGTGATGACGAACGTGTCGAACTCTTCGGCGAGGGCGGCGATCTGCAACAGTTCCGCGCGGGAGAAGACCTTGCCGGTGGGGTTGGAGGGGTTGCAGAGGATGAGGGCCTTGGGGCGCTGTTCGAAGGCGCGGCGCAGTTCGGCCGGATCGAACGAGAAGTCCGGCGGGCGGAGCGGCACGTAAATGGGCTCCGCGCCGGAGAGGATGGTGTCGGCCACGTAGTTCTCGTAGAACGGCGAGAAGACGACGACCTTGTCGCCGGGATTGCAGGCCGTCATCATGGCGGCCATCATGGCCTCGGTGCTGCCGCAGGTGACGACGAGGTTCGCGTCGGGATCGATGGACAGGCCGGTGAAACGACTTTGCTTGCGGGCGAGCGCGCGGCGGAAGCCCGGGGCGCCCCAGGTGACGGCATACTGGTGGGGGCCGGCTTGGGCGGTCTGTTCAAGCGCGCGGCGCAGTTCCTCGGGCGTATCGAAATCGGGAAAGCCCTGGGAGAGGTTGACCGCGTCGCACTCCATGGCGACGCGCGTCATGCGGCGGATGACCGATTCCGTGAAACGACTGACGCGATGGCTAGTTGAGGGCATGGGCGGGATTCTAGCGGAACCGCGTGATCAATCAACCGGGTTTTCGGAGTGTTGCGATGCGGACAGGTATGGGCATTCGTCAACGACGGGGCCACTCGATCTGCAAGCGGTAGAAGGCGCCGGAAAGGCCGGCGTCCACGGGACTCGTGTAGCCCAACCAGTCGCCCGTGCCCGCCAGCGGCGGCGTGAACAGCGGTGGACTCCAGGACGCCGGCGTTAGGTTTGAGGCGCGTACCAGGCTGTAGAGCCGACAGGTCGCACTGTTCCAGAGGAAGGCCAGACCGCTGGCGTCCGGAACCAGTCCGGCCACGGCCGGGCGCTGGCGAGATCGGAGAAGGCGCTGGTCCCCGCGCCGCGCCCGCGGTAGAAATAGGTCTGGCCGGGAACCAGGTTTTCCATCGCGTGGAGGCAGGCGGGGCCGACGGACGCGTTGCGGTAGCCCGGCAGGAAAGAGGAAAAACCGGCATCGAGGGCGACATCGAGCCAGTAGTTCGTTGCGCCGGCACAGGATTGCCAACGGGCATCGAAACGGTTGCTGGTGAGGTTGTCCGGGGCCAAAACCAGTTTTACAGGGGACGGGCGATGATCGGGATATTTCCATAGTGTGGAAAATTTATTTCCACAGTCGGAAAATCCGGGACGAGGACTAGAGCCTTATCAGAAATGATGTAGCAAGGATGAATCCATCATCACGGCTCACCCGGAGGGTTCGCCCTACCCAAGACCTGA
>CAYODC010000017.1:3248-17610 GCA_964402575.1 uncultured Verrucomicrobiota bacterium | reverse complement strand
GAACACCCCCGTGTCCGCTATGCAGCTGTATAACTATTATATTGCCGGATTAATAATAGTACCAACTGGTATCATGTGTATTTCCAATACACTGGCAGCAGGCAACAAATATATGTCAACGGGTTATATCAAGGCTCCGAAGCGAGTTCTGCATACTTGGGAACGGCCGGAAATACCATTATTGGAAGAACTCCGGCGTGGGGTAATGTCGATTGTAATCCATATTATCACGGCTACATGGACGATTTCCGCGTATATTACGCGGTGCTGTCACAAGACCAGATAATGGATCTCGCAAATGTGAAGTGGGCGGCCACAAACATTGTTGTCACGCAACGTCCGGGCACCAAGCTGGTGGATATCAATTACGATATCGTCAGCTCAAGTTCCAATGTTGTGCAGCTCATGCTGAATGTCCAATGCGATGGCACCAATATCGCAGCCAACAACGTCGAGGGAGATATTGGCGGGAGCGTATCGCCAGGAACTGGGCGGTCCATGGTATGGGATGCCGGAGCCGATTGGAGCGGCAACGCGGGGGATCTGGAATTCATCATCTGCCACCCCACGGCGACGCAACTGGTATTTACCGGGAGCGGATATGTTGATGCCCGAGACTATGCGCTTATCGTCAATTCGGATGGGGGATCCTTGACGCCGCCTACAGGTACGAATCTATATGCCTGGGGGTCAGCCGCCACATGCACCGTGAGTCCAGACTCGACAAATGCAGGTATACATTGGCGCAATCTGGGCTGGGCTGGCACCGGATCCATCCCCGAGTCAGGGACAACGAACACGACGGGAGAGTTGACGCTAACAAGCCTGGTTTCCACGATTACTTGGGAGTGGGAACAGATGAGTACCGTCTCTATTGAAAACGCTGTTGCAAGCCAAAGACACGGTACCAAACTGGTAGACATTTCATATGACTTGGCCAGTGATCTCGCTAATGCCGCATGGATCACATTGTCAGTAGCGCATAACGGAACTAACCTTTCCACAAGCGGGCTGTCGGGAGATGTTGGGGCGGATGTGCTGCCGGGGGAAGACCGGGTTATTGTCTGGGATGCGGGGGCTAACTGGGACGGCAATGTGGGGGATTTGGCGTTTTCGGTCAGCCACGCTATAGCGACCCAGTATGTTTCAACAAGTAGTACCTCCGTCGATACCCGGAACTACGCGCTTGAGGTGGTTTCGATTGGCGGTTCGATAGCGCCCCCGGTCGGCACAAATTACTATCCCTGGCTGGCAACCTTCACTTGCTCGGCGGCTCAAACGTCGGTGGTTTCCGGAATCAACTGGCTCAATACGGGATGGACGGGAACCGGCTCGATCCCCGCCTCTGGGACATCAAATACAACGGCCGCGGTGGTGCTGTCGAACTTGCAGTCCTCGATAACCTGGAACTGGCAAACCGCATTCGCGGTCACCAACGTTGTGGCTTTTCAGCGCCCAGGGACCAAGCTGGTGGACATCACCTACGACATCATCAGCGATGTCACAAACGGCGTTTCAATAGCCTTGGCGGTGATGAGCAACGGGGTGGCAATAACCACGAATGGCACTACGGGGGCAGTCGGGGCAAACATTTTACCCGGTACTGGCAAGGCAATCGTATGGGATGCCGGAACCAACTGGAATGGAAATGCTGGCGGCCTTGTCTTTTCAGTTAAGCACGCTGTCGAGACACAATTTGTATCATCCACTAGCCGTACCGTTGATTCCCGAGACTATAAGCTAACCGTGGCGTCGGCACAGGGCTCTCCTTCCCCTGCGGTTGGCACAAATCTATACGCGTGGGGCTCGTCCGTAACCTGTTCGGTGGCCAAAACGTCGTTGGTAGCCGGTGTCAACTGGCGGTGCACGGGTTGGACGGGAACTGGATCCGTGCCCTCCACGGGGGCTACAAACATTACAGGCAATATTGCCCTGACCGGGCTCGTGTCGTCGATCTCCTGGAACTGGCAGACATCGTTCAGGATCACCAATGTTGTGGCTACCCAGCAGATCGGGGCCAAGACCGTGAGTATCACGTACGACATCGTCAGTGATGTGTTCAGTAGCGTTCCGATCTCGCTTGCAGTGACGAGCAACGGCGTGGCCCTCGCCACGAATGGTCTGACGGGTGACTTTGGGGCAAGTGTCGTTCCGGGATCTGGCAAGACGATCACGTGGAACGCCGGGGCCAACTGGAACGGAAATGTGTGGGGGCTGGTGTTTGCCGTCGGGCATACGAGCCTGACGCAATTCGTCTCTACTGCGAGCAGTGCCATCGATTCGCGGGATTACAAGCTCACTGTTGTGTCGCCTCGCGGTTCTCCGTCGCCGGCGGCGGGAACCAATCTCTATGCATGGCGGGCACCGGTAACCTGTACCGTTGCTCCGACAACGACCGTTTCTGGGGTCAAGTGGCGCAATACGGGTTGGACGGGAACAGGGTCGATTCCGGCGAGCGGCACGACGAACACAACTGGCGCGGTAACGCTGAGCAACACTACATCCACAATCACTTGGAATTGGAGCACACCGTTTGCGATCACGAACGTTGCCGCCGCGCAGCGTCCGGGCACCAAGCTGGTGGACATCACTTACGATATCGTCAGCGAACTCGGCGACACGGTTCCCATCGCCTTGGTTGTGGCCAGCAATGGGATCGCCATACCTACAAATGGGTTGACCGGGGATTTTGGCAGCGCAGTTCCGCCGGGGGCGGGGAAGGCGCTTGTCTGGGATGCTGGGGCCAACTGGAACGGCAATGTTGCGGCACTGGCTTTCACCGTGCGTCATTCAAGCCAAACGCAGTTTGTCGCTACGGGTAGTTGCCCGGTGGACACTCGCACCTACACCCTGACCGTGACATCTGATCGCGGGGATCCAACACCGGCCGCAGGAACTAGCATCTATTCCTGGGGGGCCTCCGTAGTCTGTTCGGATGTGCAAACTTCATATGTGGGGGGCATCAAGTGGCGCAATATGGGATGGATGGGAACGGGGTCGATCCCTGCCGTTGGTGCGACCAATACGACGGGCGCCTTGGTGCTGACGAACCCGGTATCGTCGATCACTTGGAACTGGGAGCCTTGGTTTGTCATCACCAACATTGCCCAGCGGGCGGGGACCAAGATCGTTGACATCCAATACGACATCAGCAGTACGGCCACAAACGTGTTTGTATCGCTTGCGGTCAGCAACGGGGGGGTGCAAGTAGCGGCAACCAACCTGTCCGGCCATGTGGGGAATGTGGTGCCCGGCATGGGAAAGGGCATTGCCTGGAACATGGGCACGGACTGGAATGGCAACCTGGCGGAGTTGACGTTCACACTTACGGCCCGGCCACCGGACTACATAGTGGTCAACCTCTCGTCGGTGCCGACTGCAACCAACTATCCTGTTTCGTACCGCAGTTCGATACCGGTAGGTGGGTGGACCGACGGCTTCAAGACGACAAATCTGGTTCTGCGGCGGATTCCGGCAGGTTCCTTCATTATGGGGTCGCCAACCAATGAGCTGGGGCGGAACAGCGACGAAACGCAATGTCCAGTCACCTTGACCAGGGACTATTACATCGGCGTGTTCGAGGTGACGCAGAAGCAATGGGAGCGGGTGACGAGCAACTGGCCCAGCTACTTCACCAACGCGGCATATCGGGATACCCGCCCAGTTGAAAGTGTGGGTTACAACGACATCCGCGGCACATCCGCTGGCACCAACTGGCCAGCCAACAATACCGTGGATAGCAATTCGTTTGCCGGGCTCCTGCGCGCGAAGACAGGACTGACGTTCGACCTGCCGACGGAGGCTCAATGGGAGTATGCCTGCAGGGCGGGGACGACCAATGCCTTGAATTCAGGATACGACTTGACCAGTACGAGCAATGATACGCGCATGGCTGAGGTGGGGCGGTATTATTTCAATGGGGGCTCAAACGGTGCCAGCAACGTCGATACCAACTTTGGGACGGCCAAGGTCGGGACCTACGCTACAAATGCATGGGGTTTGTTCGATGTCCATGGAGGCGTTTGGGAATTGTGCTTGGACTGGTATGGCGAATATTCCGGTCCTGCGACTGATCCCTTGGGGGCGGTGTCAGGTACACACCGCGTAAGACGTGGCGGGAGCTGGGATAGCATTGCTGCACTTTGTCGTTCTGGTCGTCGCGGTAGCCGCCAGCCATCCAGCATGGACAGCGATATTGCCTTTCGTGTGTCAGTGCCGGCCTCGCAAACGACAACGGCAATCAAGTTGCTGGACTCGCGCGACTACAGGCTGACAGTCACATCGGAGCGCGCTAACCCAACTCCTGCGGTGGGCACCAACATCTATGCCTGGAGGGCATCTGTGACCTGCTCCGTGGCGCGGACGTCCCTTGTGAGCGGCGTCAACTGGCGATGCACGGGCTGGACGGGCACTGGATCCATTCCGGCATCGGGTACAACAAACACCACCGGGCCTCTCGTTTTGACCAATACCGAGTCCTCGATTACCTGGACCTGGGACACGTCCTTTGCGATCACCAATGTCACGGCGGTCCAGCGTCCGGGCACGAAGATCGTGGACATCGTCTATGACCTGCTCAGCGACGTGACCAACTATGTGACCATATCACTTGCGATCGACAACTCCGGCGTCCCGGTGCCCACCAACGGCATAACCGGTGCTTATGGCACATTCATTTATCCGGGCCTCGCCAAGACCATCGTCTGGAACGCCGGCACGTACTGGAGCGGGAACGTGGCGGACCTGGACTTTGCCGTCAGCCACCGCACGACCACCCAGCTAGTAGGATCCTGCACGGGCGCCGTCGATACCCGCAACTATTCCCTGGCGGTGTCCTCGGTCCGCGGTTCTCCATCTCCGCCTGCCGGCACCAATTCGAGCTATAGCTGGCGCGCCACCGTGACCGCCACGGTCCGGAACGTCGCCGGCTACACCATGACCGGCTGGACGGGCACGGGTTCGGTGCCGGCCACCGGTGCTGCCACCAACACGGGGCCCATCGTCCTGACCGACCTGGTGTCATCGATCGCCTGGAACTGGACGACCAACGACTATACGGTGACCTTCGACGCCCGGGGAGGGACGGCCACTGTTCCGGCGTCTAAAACGGTGACCTACAGTGTCGTCTACGGGGAGCTGCCGGCCACTTCTCGCGATTACTACCACTTCGCTGGCTGGTGGACGGCGCCAACCACCGGTTCGCAGGTGTTCACCAACACCACGGTGAGCATGGCTTCCAACCATACGCTCTACGCCCACTGGACGATCTACACCTATCCCGTGACCCTCCATCCCGGCCTGTACGGGAGCATCGTGGAAGCGAACTCCAACCAGTCCTACGTGGCATCGGTCGACCATGGCGCGACATTGCCGACCATCACCGTCGTCCCGCACGCCGGCTACTCCTTCACAGGTTGGTCCCCGGCGGCCCCGGGCGCCATTGTCACCAATTTCGAGGCGACCGCCCAATATGCGGCCATCAGCCCGCCCACATACGATGTCGGCGTGGGGTCGATCTTAATCACCAATAGCGGCAACTACATCATCACCGGTACGACCACGTCGAACACCATCGCCATCCAGACCGGAATCCAAGCCAACATCACGCTAATCAACGTCTCGGTCGTTCTCTCCAACGGCTGCGCCTTCCACATAAATGGCGGGGCGTCCGTCAACCTGACCCTCCTGGGGACGGGGACCAACCGGTTCACCAGTTGTGCCGACCATGCGGGTGTCCATCTGGCGGCCGATTCCTCGCTGTCGATCGCCAGCAACAGCACGGCCACGCTGATCGCGCAAGGGGGGTCGGGCGGGGCGGGCATCGGCGGCGGGCTGAGTGGGGCCAGCGGTGCCATCGCGATCTGCGGGGGGACGGTCCAGGCTACGGGCGGCCTCAACGCCGCCGGCATGGGCGGCGGTTCCGGGGGCTCGTGCAACACGGTAACCGTCGAGGGGACGGCCAAGGTCATTGCCACGGGGGGCGACTACGGGCCGGGTATCGGGAGCGGATACGGAGGGGCGACCAACCTCGTGACCATCGGCGGTAGCGCCGTTGTCCAAGCCCGGGGCGGCAGTGCCGGCGGGGCCGGCATCGGGGGCGGCCAGAGCGGGAGCGGGGGGACGATCCTCATAGGCGATAATGCTTCTGTGACGGCTACGGGCGGTCTCTATAGCGCAGGCATTGGGGGTGGCTCGGGTGGCGGGGGCGGCAACGTCACCATCGAGGGCAACGCGGTAGTCGCGGGCACGGGCGGCGACTACGGGGCGGGCATCGGCGGCGGGCTTAGCGGCATGGGCGGGGCCATCCTGATCGCGGATTCGTCTACCGTGACCGCAACGGGTGCCACTGGCGCGGCCGGCATTGGCGGCGGCTTCGGTGGGGCGGGCGGTACGATCGACATATACGCCCTGGCCACGATCCGGGCGGGTGCTGATGTGGGAAGCGCGGTCGTCGTGGTTGCTTATGGTGGCGAGGCCTATGTCCATATTGTCCGTCTTGCGCAGCCGGGATTGGCCATCATGTCGGCAACGGGCAGCAACTTCGTCTTCAGTGCGGCGACGAACGGGTATAGCGGCTATGATGTCGAGGGTGCGGACTGCGCCCTCCTCCCGGGCGGAGCATGGGACTGGCGGCAGATCACGAACTACACCGTCAATCCCGATGGCAGCATTTCGGTCCCCTTGGATGGCGAGAACCGCCAGGTCATCCGGCTCAAGCTCACTCCTTGAACGGCGTCGGCCGCCTACTTGCCCTGCCCCCGCATCCCGCGCTTCATGGCGGCCCGCAGGTACCGCAGGTCGGTGCGCGCCGACTCCTTGACCAGCACGAACGGTTCTTCCCACACGAACAGGACTCCGTTGGACGTCGTCGCAATCAGTTCGTAGTGGGAGGGCTCCAGGTTGCCCAGGGTGATCTGATCGCCGCCGAAGCCCGACATTGCTGACCCCACGGACATGGGCGGGGCATCTTCAGCAACATCGGGAACCACGTCGGACGCCTCCTCATCAGTTTCGGGCGGCATCTCCGGCTCCGGGACGTCTAGCGCCCACGTGAAGGGCTCGGACGGACCGCCCGGCACGCCCGTTTCGTACACCGGCTCGCCGCTCTGCGTATAGCCGAGGATCGGGAAGACCGGTTGCGCCGCCGGCTCTTTCTTCTTAATCATCTTCCCTATGGTGCCCGGGAGCGCACCGGCCTCGACCAGCGGCTTGAACTTATCCGGGTCGGGCATCCACCAGAGGATGAGTCCATCGTCGTTGGCGACCTTGCCCCACAGGAAGTAGGTGTTGGTGCCCTCTGTGTAGTCCATGCTGGCATAGGTCCAGTCGCCGCCGGTCCTCAGATAGACCAGCATCGTCTCGTTGCTCCACCGCCACCAGCCCTTCGGTGTGGTTCCGGTCATGGCCAGGACGCCGTTGGTGGCATCCACGACGGTGATGGCGCAGGGGCCCACCGGCGACCGCCACGTACCCGTCCATTTGCTGGCCTCGCCGGTGAGGTCGAGCGGGGCTATGCCGACGGGACGAGTGGCGACGACGCTTGAGCATCCGCAGAGGGATGCCAGCAGCAGGACTGACATGATCCATTTCATGGTGCCATTATACAGGAGAGGGCGTCGGCCGTAAAAGGCGAATGGGCGGGTTAGTGGACGGGTTAGTGGGGGGCGAATGGCGGACTGGCGGCCACGTAGCCCGTTGGGCGTGACACTGGCCGGGCGGGATGCTACGTTGGCGACATGGAATGGCCCGAAGTCCAGAAGCGCGTCCAGAAGACCTGGCCCAAGATCACCAAGCTGCTGCCGGAGCGCAAGCCGGCCCCGGGGCCCAAGTTCGAATACGAGGATATGCGGGTCTTCGAGGCCGCGCTTTGCATGGTCTGGCACAACCACTCCATGCGCAATCGGCTACCCGGGCCCTACCCGTCGCCCAACCCGCTTTACCTGCGCATTGCGGCCATGGTGCGGTCCCGGGCGCTGGACGCGGTCTGGACGGCTTACCTCGAGAAGGCCGGCCGCGAGGAGCTAAAGGCCTGGCAGGAGGCCTTTGGGCGCATCCAGGCCAACCGGCGCGCCCCCAAGGCCAAGATGCGGAGCAAGAAGCGGGTGGCAGCCAGAAAGTCCAAGCCCGAGCGGACTGGCCTGAGCCCAGGTTTGGCCTGGCTGGAAATCCTTTTGCGAGGTCTAGAGGACGCCTGCCCGAAGAAGGGCATCGACATGGGACGCTTCTCCGGGCGGGAGCAGGGATGGATAAGGCGTGGCCTTTGCGCGGATCCAGAAGGGGGAGCGGGGCGGCGGCCGCGGGGGCGCAAAAACGCATAGGGGTATGAATTCTAATGAAGCCAAAGCCTTCCAGAGATGATCCTTTTGTTAAAATGTGGACCCAGAAGCTCCGGAAAATGCCCGGTCTCTATACTGAACGCCCAGATGGTGGCATTGAAATCGATGTAAAAGCATTTCTCGCGTCATTGAGTGCTCGAAAGCCCAACAAGAAAATACGCTCAACGGAACGGGAGAAGATTACAGAAATATGGGAAGAGTGTTTCCGGAAGTCGACTGCCTTACAGCGCGTCCAGAAGGTAGTCCAATCCATACGTAGTGCGCTCGCTCTATCCATGGACGGCCTTGTTCGAATGCGCCTCCCGATGAGGGTTGTAAGCGAGGCCGGCGAGGCTCTGAACGGCATGATTTGTCAGGGGGAAGTGGATGATGTGTGGTTTCACGAGCCGTTGTCGAAGGTGGGTAGAAAAGCACAACTGATTCACCTTGTCGTCTTCCCGCCAAACTGGCGGAATCCGTTTTCGCCAAGAATTGTAAAACACTTTTCAGCGTCTGATGAGCAACGGGCGCGGACTGCCGTGCTGGCGGCCATTGAAAAGGGGCATTATGCTCGGGTTTTACGTCATCCAGAATGGGTACAGGATGCGCTGCTTTACAATCCTCGTCAGTTCCTTGTCAGGCTTGATGGCGACGATAGAAAGCGCAAACCTGGTTTCGTTGTCGAGGTTTGGAAGCCGGCCAATTTTCTAAATTACCTATCTGTTGCATACTCCCAGGCTGAGCTATTAGATGCCATCCAGGATTCGACGAATCCAGACAACGTCGCACGGCTTGGCCAAAGCCGTGCCCGCCAGGTCGGGGCTGCGCATAATAAGGCTAGGGCAAAGCAAACCGTTGCCGAGCAACAGAAGGCCTTTGCGAAGATGAGGGAGAAATATCCAACGGCAAAGAAGGCCTTTCTGATTCGCAAAATCAGCGAAAGCCATCCTCGTAAGATAGGATGGGGGATTCGAACCTTGAAACAACACCTCATCGATTTGGTCTAGGTTATCGTGTCCCCCGTGTGTCCCCCGGCGAGCTTTCGGGCGGAATCGCCTGAACCCTGCCAAACAAGGCCAGAAATTGTGTCCCCCAAAATAGTCCCCCGACGACGGTTGGAATATTGAGGCGGAATGTGGCGTGCAATGGAGGGTGCACTCGTAGCGAGAACAAAAGAAAACCCCTGCAAATACAGGGGTTTTATTGACCATCAAGATGGTCGGGGCGACTGGATTTGAACCAGCGACTTCTTGGTCCCGAACCAAGCGCTCTACCAGGCTGAGCCACGCCCCGGAATGTCATCGCCTGAGAGGCGAAAACAAGCCGGCACTATATCGGGTCTGGTGTGGGGCGCAAGAACAATCTGGGAGGCGCGGCGGATTTCACGAAAAATGGGGGGGCGGATGGACCCGAGGCGAACGGGAATGAAAAAGAAAACTGGAGGCGGGAGGGGGGAGCGGATATTCTGCCGGGTTAATGGATTCATGCAACGATCAAGCCTCGGGCCAAAGCGGACATATCAGTTGTCCGGCAGGGTTGCCGGCGGATGCCGGGACGGCGGGGGGTGCCTTGCCGGTGGTGATTGCGGCCTGGATCCGGGTGAATCCGCACCGGGCGGCCGGGTTGGTGGAGGACTGGCTGGAGACGATGGACGAGAAGGGGGAGGTGACGCCGGGCTGCCCGGTGGTGTGCCAATGGGCGGAGCGGGTGGCGGGGGCGCTGCCGGATCCGCGGGATTTCGTGGCCAAGGTGCTGCCCGGGCTGGCCCGGTATATCCAGCGGGTTTTCGAGCGGTTCGATGAGCATGGGACGGGCTTGCCGCGCTGGCCGGGGGCGGAAGAGGCGTTGTTTCCGGGCGAATATGCCCCGGGGCGGTTTACGGTGGATTTGGCGGTTTTGCTGGCGAACGAGGCGGAGGCGTTCTGCCGTTTGGCGGCGGGGGGGGGCGAGTGGGACGGGGCGATCGGGGTGGCGGAGGGGGAGCTGCGCGAATTGACCGGGTGGCTGCAGGATTCCTTTTGGGACGAGGAGCACGGGGTTTTCCTACGGTACGATTCGGAGCGGCCGAGCGAGGCGGACGGGTCGCCTTGCGGATGGTTTCCGCTGGCGTGGGAAGGTTGCGGGGATGACGTGGCCGAGGCGCTGCGGGTGCAGACGGCGAATTGGGAACGGGCGTCGTGGTCGCCGCGGGGATGGATTTTATTCTATGCGTTGCTGCAGCGGGGGGGCCATTACAGCGTGCTGGCGCGGATGCGGCGGGAGGGGTTGCCGCGGGGGGCGACCGCGGTGGAAGAGGCGGCGTGGGCCGTGTTGGCGGCGGGAGAGGATTTGGCGCGGGCGGCCTATCTGCAGGGCCTGCCGGCGGTGGTCCGCTGGATGGATGCCCACGGGAGGCGGCTGGCGCGAGGGATGGCGGTGGCGGCGGTGCTGCTGACGCTGGTGTTGCTGGGCGGGTGGTTCGTCCATCGCGAGACCGGGGCGGGGGTGGATTTGGCGGAACTGGAGCGGCAGGCCGGCGAGGCCCTGGCGGCGGGGCAGCCTGACCGTGCGGCGGCCCTTTTCGGGCGGGCGGCGCGGCTGGGGCGTCCGCGGTACTTCCGGTATCGGCAGGCGGGGGCGTGGATGCAGATGGGCTTGTATGCGGAGGCGGAAGCGGCGTACCGAGAGATCCTGAAGGAGGAGCCGGATGCGCCGAACGTTCGCCTGAACCAGGCGCTGGCGGTGCTGGGGCTTGGGCGGAGAGAAGAAGCGCGGGACTTGTATCGTGCTTTTGCGGAATCGGAGGAGGGACGGCGGCATCCCGAACTGCGCGAGCGCGCGCGGCTGGCGGCGGAGCTGATTGACCAGCAGTTGGCGCTGGATCGGGAATAGGGCGGTCGGGGTCGGCGGCGTTGACAGGCGGCGGCGGCAGTGGAATAGTCGCGGAACCATTGGAGGCGAAGGAAATGAATCGTAGGGCATTGGGATGGATGGGACTGGCTGCGGTGGCGGCGCTGGCGGCGGGATGCTTCCGCAATACGCAGTCGGTGATAGAACTGGAGATCCCCGCGATGAAAACGGAGGCGTGCGCGCAATCGGTCAAGGGCGCCCTGGGACGGCTGGGGGAAGGGGCGATCCTCGATGTCCGGACGGATGCGGCGGCGGGGAAGGCGTGGGTGACGTATGACAACGTGCGCCTGGGACGGCGGAACATCGAGGTGGCGGTGCGCCACGCGGGTTTCGGGGTCAATGATTTGCCGGCCGATGAAGAGGCGCGCGCGAAACTGGCGCCGGAGTGCCGTGGCGATGAATAGGGCCTTTCGTTTTCAGTGGGCGGCGCGGCCGGTCCGGCCGGATGCGCGGGTGGTGCTGGTGCAGGAAGGGGCGCTGCTGGCGCCGGCCGGCCTGCCGGCGGTGGATCGGAATGCGCTCGCGTCGTGGATCCGGGCCGCGAAGTTCAAGGGGAAGGCGGGGTCGGTGGCCTGGCCGCAGGGAGTTCCGGCGCCGACGCTGCTGGTGGGGATCGGGAAAAAGAGTGATTTCCATGCCGCGCGGTGGCTGCGGGCGTGGGCGGCGGCGGGGCGCGCCCTGGAGAAGGCGGCGGTGGTGCGGAAGGTGTCGTTCGAGTGGCCGGCGGAGTCGTCCTTTCCGATGGGCACGGCGGAATTGGCGGGGCTGGCGGCGGAGGGGTTGCAGCAGGGCGGCTATGTTTTCGAAGCGTTCCGGGCGAGGAAAAAGGAACATCCGGTCACGGTGGAACTGGCCGGGGCGGCGTTGTCGGACAAGGCGGTGCGGGAGGCGGTGGCGAGCGCGGAGGATGCGGGGGAGGTGTTGCGGCAGGTGCGCGACATGGCCAACCTGCCGGCCAATGCGCTGGGGCCGATGGATCTGGCCGCCCGGGTTCGCAAACTGGCGCGCGAGGCGAACCTGGCCTGTCGCGTTTGGGACATGGCGGCGCTGAAACGGGAGAAATGCGGCGCGCTGCTGGCCGTGGCGGCGGGCAGCCGCCGGCCGGGATGCCTGATCCGGGTGGCGCATGCGGGCCGGCGCGGCCTGAAGCCGGTGGTGGTGGTGGGCAAGGCGGTGATGTTCGATTCCGGCGGGATCAGCCTCAAGCCCGGCAAGGGCATGGAATGGATGAAGTACGACAAGAGCGGCGGGATGGCCGCCCTGGCGGCAGTGCTGCTGGCGGCGCGGCGGAAGCTGGCCCGGCCGGTCGTGGCGTACATTCCGGCGGTGGAGAACATGCCGGGCGGGGGCGCGACGCGTCCGGGGGATATCGTGACGGCGCGCAACGGCAAGACGATCGAGATCCTGAACACCGACGCCGAGGGGCGGTTGATCCTGGCGGATGCGCTGACGTTCGCGGCGGAGGAGAAGCCGGCGGCGATCGTCGACGTGGCGACGCTGACGGGGGCGGCGGTCGTGGCGCTGGGGCACGAGGCCACGGGCATCATGGGCAACGACGACCGGTTGGTGCTGCAGCTGATGCTGTCGGGCGAAGCCACGGGCGAGCGGCTGTGGCAGCTGCCGATGTGGCCGGAATACGACGAGATGCTCAAGGGGCAGTTCGCGGACCTGAAGAACATGGGCGATGGTTCGGCGGGGACAATAGCGGGGGGGATGTTCCTGAAGCATTTCGTGCCGGAAGGCCTTCCGTGGGCGCACCTGGACATCGCGGGAACGGCTTATTTGGAGAGCGCGCATGCCCATGGCGCAGCGGGGGCCACGCTGGTGCCCGCGCGGCTGCTGGCGGATTGGGCCGCGCGCCTGCCCGGCGACGATTGAGGCCAGGAGGGCGGCGCCGTGCGGTTCCTGCTGGACCAGTTCATGGATCATCTGGCGCTGGAGCGCGGGCTGAGCCGCAACACGCAGATCGCCTATGGGCACGATCTGGGGGAATTCCTGGATTATCTTGCCCGGCGGGGGCGGGGGGGGCTTCGGGAGGTGGAGCGGCGGGACATTCTCGACTTCCTGATGGATGGGAAGAACAAAGGGCTGGCCGCGACGAGCCTGGCGCGGCGGCTGGTGGCCATCAAGGTGTTCTTCCGCTACCTGACGCGGGAGGGGCTGCTGGGGACGAACGTGGCCGACGCGATGGAATCGCCGCGGCTCTGGAAGATCCTGCCGCCGACGCTGACGATGGCGGAAGTGGACCGGCTGCTGTCGGCGCCGGATCCGGGGACGCGGCGGGGGTTGCGCGACCGGGCCATTTTGGAGACGTTTTATGCGACCGGGCTGCGGGTGAGCGAGTTGGCGGCGCTGACGCTGGATTCGCTGCATTTCGATGCGGAGTACATCCGGTGCGTGGGCAAAGGGGACAAGGAGCGGGTGGTGCCGATTGGCGGGCGGGCGATGGCCGCGGTGAACGCCTGGCTGGAAGGGGGGCGATCGGCCTACGCGGGGCGGGGCGGCGGGGACAGCCGCGTGGTGTTTCTTTCCCGCCGGGGGGGGGCGCTTTCGCGCATCACGCTGTGGCGGCACATCCGGGCCTATGCGCGGAAGGCGGGCATCCGCAAGGAAATTTCGCCGCACATGCTGCGGCATTCGTTTGCGTCGCACCTGCTGGCCAACGGGGCGTCGTTGCGGACCATCCAGGAGATGCTGGGGCATGCGGACATCTCGACGACGCAGATCTACACCCACGTGGACCAGGGGCGGCTGCAGGCCATTCATCACCAGTTCCACCCGAGGGCCTGAGCATGAGCGCGAACGAGGCGGGGCCGGAGATGCAGGAATTGCAGGGGCGATTGGGCCATGTCTTTCGGCGGGGCGAATGGCTGGAATTGGCGGTGACGCACCGGTCGTACGCGGTGGAGACGAGCCAGCCGGCCCCGGACGAGAGCCAGCGGCTGGAATTTTTGGGGGATGCGGTGCTGGGAATGATCGCGGCGGAATGGTTGTTTGCGCGTTGTCCGGACTGGCGGGAAGGGCGGCTGACGAAGATTCGCAGCCGGCTGACGAACGAGAAGGCGCTGGCGCGCGTGGCGCGCGGGGTTCCGCTTGGGGCGTACCTGCGGCTGGGGCGGGGAGAAGAGCAAGGGGGGGGGCGCGACCGGGACGGGGTG
>CAYODC010000017.1:0-3238 GCA_964402575.1 uncultured Verrucomicrobiota bacterium | reverse complement strand
GCTGCAGGTGCCGGGCGACCACACACGGATGGTGGAGGATGCGCTGGAAGCCGTGATGGGGGCGATATGGCTGGACGGGGGGCTGGAGGCGGCGAGGCGTTTTTTCCGCGAGCGGTTCGCGGCGGAAATCGAGGCGGCCCTGGCCGCGGGGGTGGAGGAGAATTCCAAGGGGGAATTGCAGGAGCGGATGCAGCGGGTTTGGAAAACGAGTCCGAGGTATGAATTGGTTTCGGAGACGGGGCCGGCGCATGACCGGGTTTTCCGGGTGCGGGTTGGCCGGGGAGAAGAGCCGCTGGGGGAGGGCGAAGGGAAGACCAAGCAGCAGGCGGAGATGAACGCCGCGCAACAGGCGTTGGATCGTTGGGTGGAACCAAACGGGGTATAATGTAAGACGATGGGCAAAGATGACAATGGGGAATAAAATCCAAGAAATGGCCATTCTGTAGGATCTGGGGCGGGTGAATATGAAAATAATCTAGGGTAAAACGATATATCTACGGCGATAACCTATCTACTTGTCGTTTGGAGAGATGCGCGCAATCACCCGTTGATTCAACGGGTTCCTTCAAGAATGACCTGCATAAAAGGACTTGCAATCCCCCGGAAGTGAAATAGAGTTCGGGCAAATTTGCGTCCCCGGTCGGGGGGCGAGATATAAAAAAAAACGCCTTGGACCAGCATCCGGGGCAAGGAGCACAAGATGAAGGAAGCCAAGAAAACGATCGCGAAAAAGGCCGTGGCCAAGCCCGCACCGGTGGCCAAGCCGGTCGCCAAACCGGCGGCCAAGCCGGTGGCGAAGAAACCCGCTGCGAAGCCGGTTGCCCAGGAGAAGAAGCCCGCGGTCTCTCCGGAGCAGCGCTACAAGATGATTGAAGAAGCGGCGTACTACATTGCCGAGCGCCATGGTTTTTGCGGGGACAGCGCCTATTTCTGGTCGCAGGCCGAGGCGGAAATCAACACCCAGTTCGAATAGGCCAAAGATGCCATTGCCGCCGGAAGGCGGAGGCCAACCGCCGCGGACGAATCCGCGGCGGTTGTTGTTTGGCGGGCGGGGTCAAGGGGTGGGCCAGTGGCCCACCTTCTCGATTTCCTCCTGACAGCGCTGGAAGGCATCCACGACCGCGGGATCGAACAGGGTGCCGCGGTGGCGCAGGATTTCCTCGATGGCCTCCCGGGAGCTGCGGCCCTGGGAATAGGGGCGGTCGGAACGGATGGCGTCATAGGTGTCGACCACGGCGAAGATGCGGGCGCCGAGACAGATTTCGTCGCCCTTGAGCCCGCGGGGATAGCCGCTGCCATCGTAGCGTTCCTGGTGGGCGAGGACGATTTCGGAGGCTTCTTCGAGGCCGGGGCCGGCCTTGATGAGGTTGTAGCCGATGTGGGGATGGCGGTCCATGATGGCGCGTTCTTCGGGGGTGAGGGCGCTGGGCTTGAGCAGGATGGTGTCGGGCACGCCGATTTTGCCGATGTCATGGAGGAGGGCGCCGGTTTCGATGGTTTGGATTTCCTCGGGCATGGAACCCATTTCGCGGGCGAGCACGATGGCCATGCGGGCGACGCGGCGGCTGTGTTCGCCGGTTTTCTGTTCGCGGACGTCGAGGATGTCGGTGATGGCTTCGAGGGTGAATTGGAAGGTATCGCTGATGTTGTCGAGGGCCCGGGAGAGCGCGGCGTTTTTCTCGCGGACCATGACTTCGAGGTGGGACTGGTAGCGCTGGTTGTCGAGCACGAGCTTGCGGTATTTGATGGCCCGTTCGAGCACGGCGGTCAACTGGTGGGCGGTGACGGGTTTTTCGATGAAGTCATAGGCGCCCAGCCGCAACGCCTCGACGGCGGCATTGACGGAGGCGTCGCCGGTGATGATGACGCCGATGACGGTTTCGTCGATGGCGTGGAGCTGCTTGAGGACATCAAGGCCGTTCTGGTCGGTGAGGCGCAGGTCGACCAGGGCGACATCGATGAGACCGCGTTCGCTTTCGAACAAGGCGAGGGCTTCGGCGCCGGAATGGGCGGAGCGGACGTGGTATTGGTCGCGGGAGAGGACTTGCTCGAAATAGCGGCAGAGGTGGACGTCGTCGTCGACCACCAGCACGGAGCGTCGGGAATCGGCCGCGCCGGCCGGGGCGATCTCAATGCCGACGCCGTCGGTTTCGCCGATGGGGTCGGGGAGGTCGTCGGCGAAGCAGACGCGGTTGCGGCCGGTCTGCTTGGCCCGGTAGAGGGCGCGGTCGGCCATGATGAGGAACCGGTCGGCGGTGGGTTCCTTGCCGGAATGGATCTGGCAGACGCCGACGGAGATGGTCATGTGGAGGTCGTAGGATCCCTTGCAGATGACGGCGTTGCGGATGTTGTCGACCATGCGCTCGGCGATCTGGCGGGTTTCCGCCGCGGCGGAGCGGGGCAGGATGACGACCATTTCGTCGCCGCCGTAGTAGCGGCAGACGACATCGGTTTCGCGCACGCTGGATTTCATGAGCTGGGCGCATTCCTTGAGGACGCGGTCGCCGACGAAATGGCCGAAGGAATCGTTGATGGCCTTGAAATGGTCGACATCGATGATCAGGAGGCCGAGGGGGAAGGCATGGGCGGGGCCCAGGCCCCACAAGCGGCGGAGTTCTTCGTCGAACCCCCGGCGGTTGAGCAAGCCGGTCAGGGGATCCTGGAAGGCGAGCTTCTTCATTTGTTCGGCCAAGGCCCAGGGGTCGATGGGGTGATCTTCGTGGTGTTTTTTCCGCCGGTCGCGGGGAATCGCCTTGAGCCGGCGTTCGGGTTTGGATTCATCCTTGGCCATGGTCGAGATCTGCCTTCCTGCCGCCGGGGATCGGCCTGTTGAGAGCCTCCACGCTCGGATGGCTGAATATGGCCGAAGCGCGGTGGAATCTCAAGATGGAAAGGAGCGGGGGCCCGAGCGCCGGTGGCGAATGGCGGTTGACGGGATTCGAGGGCGGGCGATAGGATTCCGAGCAGGTAACCCGGGCAGTCGAAGCCGCGGGGCGTTCATCAAGGGAGCTGTTCATGACCTGGAAAATATTCATGGGGACGTTTTGGCTGGTGTTCCTGGCGGAGCTGGGGGACAAGACGCAGTTGGCGGTGATGCTGCAGAGCGCCATTCACGGTCGGGGGGTGGTGTTGCTGGCGGCGAGCCTGGCGTTGATCCTGTCGACGGTTTTAGGGGTGTTCGTGGGCGGGGCGCTTTCCAAGATGGGGTTGTGGGGCTGATATGCCTTGGTGGTCATGG
>CAYODC010000016.1:10747-18967 GCA_964402575.1 uncultured Verrucomicrobiota bacterium | reverse complement strand
CCCACGACCGCGGCGTCAAGATCATCGGCGCCACCGCCCACTACGTCACCGAAAACCTCGACGAAGGCCCCATCCTCGAGCAGGACGTCATCCGCGTCTCCCACCGCCAAGGCGTCGACGACCTCGTCCGCCTCGGCCGCGACCTCGAAAAAATCGTTCTCTCCCGCGCCATCTACGCCCATCTGCACCACCGAATCCTCGTCTACAAGAACCGCACGGTCGTGTTCAACTGATGACTTCCAGCCCCGCGGAGAATCCCGCTGCGCGCATCCACCGCGCCGACCGTGAACTGCTCCGGGCCTTGGCCGCCCGCGCCCACCATCCGCGCCATCCCGCCCCGGCCTGGACCGGCGGCGATCCCCGCCTCCCCCCGCCCCCCCTCGCGGAAATCCTCTATGAACTCTCTCCCGTCGGCGACGCCATCCCCTTGGCCGCCGTGGAATCCGCCAACCGCAACCTGGTGGCCGCCCTCGTGGCCCGCCAGCGTCTCGCCGCCGCCCTCGCCGAAGACGTGGAAAACCGGTTCCGCGGGGATGTCGTCGCCGCCATGGACGCCGGCGACCGCGATCGCCTCCTGGCGCTCCTGTGCGACCTGCCCGCCGAACTGCGCGAACTGGACGCGATCCGCGAAGCCGCCGCCCGCGAGACACCAGAGCTGTCCCCCGACCTTGCGGCCTTCCTCTGGCGCGAACACCTGATCCCCTGGACCCGGCATTCCGCCCTTGCCCACCTCCTCGAACCCTGATTCCCCCTGTGATCCCCGGCCCCTGCCCGACCCATTTGAATCCGACCAGCTTGGGGACCTTTCTTCAGGTACTCCGCTGGATCAAGCGCGAAGCCGCGGCGGCCCATCACCCCCTTCTTGTCGGCATCGGCGGCCCCGGCGGATGCGGAAAAAGCACCCTCTCCCGATGGCTCCGCCACCATTTGCCCGGCTCCCGCATCTTGTCCCTCGACGACTTCCGCCTGCCCCGGAACCGCCGCCCTCCCCACGGCCGTTACGGATCCCATCCCGACGCCAATGATCTATCCCGCCTGCATCAAGTCCTCGCTGATTTCCGTCACGGCCGACCGATTGTGCAGCCTGTCTTCGATCCCCAGTCCGGGCGGGTCTCCCAGGAAATCCGGATCCCTTCCGCCCGCATTCTGCTGGCCGACGGTGAAATCGCCGCCCATGAATCGATCCGCACAGCCTTCGACCGCCTGATCCTCGTAAAAGCCCACTGGCGCACCCAGCTCAACGTCCGCTTGTCCCGCGATCTGCGCGAACGCCACTGCCGCCTGGAAAAAGCCATCGACCTTTTCCTGCAGAGCAATCTTCGCGACTATCCGCGGTTCTCATCCGGCGTCGATGACGTCGCGCACGTGGTGATCTACTGTAACGCCCGCCGCATCTTTTTGATCCGCCGTGCTCCACTCTCAAACCCTCTTGACTCACGGAACTCAATCTGAACGGACGCGCCGCACGCTTGTTCGGACTTGTCTCTACAGTTCCAACGTGATCCGGAAACTTCGGGTACGGGTCACTTCGCTACACGCTTGCATCTGTTTCGGAATTCTTGTTGAAGATCCCCCTTCCAGCAGATTTTGCAACCCCATCTCCACCTGCGCATTGGACTCATGATAATCACAGCGTATTTTTCAAAAAGAATCGCACATTTAGCTTCTTGCGTATTTCCAGTATTTATAAACATTAGAACGTTCTATTATTTATAAACAATAGAAGTGCCATGCCCAACTCCATTATTGTGCCTTCCCGCAATCCCGAGGTTCGCCATAGGCAAGTCGGATGGATGGTCTGTTCACCGGATCGCCATTGCCTATGGCTACGCATATTGGGAAGTTTGCCAGACAACTCGGTAGAAGATGGAATTATTACCGGTAATCCTGATCAAATGGGACACCGGCAAGCCCATCTTGGTAACCCTTTGCAAAGGCAATCCAGCACTGTTGTTCTGGAGGCCGAGATCTCAAGGAAGATATCCGCCGGTAAACCTTGGTCAACCAGCCAACTGGTGGTAATGGGCAACGCGTCTTCCATCCTCTGCGTACCAGCAAACTAGCCGTCGCATAATTACTGGCATAGAGCAAACGCAGTAAATAAGTTAACGATAATCGGGTCTCGGGGATCAGATGCTTCAGGCAAGGCCGCCGTGATCGACCGATGGCCAATGACATGTCGATAGCGGTGTAGGCGAGATCCACATCATCGCTTCCCAACAACTGGTCCCCGACTCTGCCGATAACAAGCTTGTTCGGATCTGCAACTACTTGCCGAGAATACTCATCTGCGACCGATCTCCGCACTATCATTCCTGAACCAGCGGGGACCCATGGACCTGCGGATTTGACTTTCGCGTAACACAAGTCTTCATGCGGACCAGATTGGAATTGAAGCGCTCCGAGAATTGGCAGGAAGTCGTGCATCCAAGGTTCAATGCCACCTTGGAATTCGGCTTCGATATAGCCACCGAGTACTCCAATGAATGGGTAGAGCGCCATTTCGCGCATTGCTTCTTCTAAGTAATTGCACTCTAATACATTGTCGTCGTCAACGAAGACGATCAAATCCCCGGAGGCCTTCTCCATGCCACGCAAACGCGAAACAGCTAACCGCTTCTCTGGCGCCTCGATGATGCATGCATTCGGGTGCCATGACAAATCGAATCGCTCCCGAAGCGGAGGATTGTTTCCGCTATCCACCACCACATACTCCCATTGCCGTAGGGGAAGAGTCTGTTGCTGAAGTCCTTCAAACACCCGTTGAATAAATTCCTTGCGAGGATTCAAAGAAGGTGTGATTACAGATATCAACATATCGAGCTCCCATTTTCGAACATGCCCACAGGAATGGCCGTGTGTTGATGAACGCAACCGTTCATGCGCAGGAAGACCCATGAATGACTCAGAGCTAAAACCAAGCGGACTTTCATGCGTCTGTCATCTCTTCTATGGGTAAAAACCGCCGGTCTTGCGCCATCCGCTCGGGAATTTACGGGATATCCCCACGGGCACATTCAGTCTGAAGATCATGAATGAAAAACCCCATCTCCGCCAGTCCGAGGTGACTCTGCCAAACACCGGCCGATCTGATGCCGCTTGTATACGCCATGGTTGGTTACCATCCCCGACAAGGTGGGGAAAGTCAAGAATGGGTGGGACGGGCCATCCTTCCCCTAAACTGTGCGCCTAAATGCGAGGTCCGGGCAGGAACGCGATGAATGACCCAGCGGACCGTTGGAAAAGCGTTTTCCTGCTTCCCCTAGCCCACAGAAGGGAATAGGATGTGGCTTATGTGCGCAAATCCGCATGACCCTTCCGCGCATCATCAGTCTCGGAAACGGCAATTCGCTGCTTTTCTGCTGGTGGCGATCCGACATACCTCGCGCTGGATGCTCCGCATCTTCTTTGCCGGGATCATGCTGCTGGCGGTGTTGTTCGCCTATCTGCACGTGATCGGACTGCCCGCATACCTGACCGATCTCTTTCTAGATCGGATGGCGGCCCAAGGCTATTTTCTCCAACTGGAAAGACTGGCGCTGGAGATCGACCGGGGACTCGTCGCTCGGAATGTCCGGATGTTCGCCACAGCGGAAGCGGCGGCCCCTTTCCTGCAGGCAAAGGAATTCACCTTCATGCTTCACCCGGGCCCCCTGTTGCGGCGCCGGGAGCTGATTCCGGTGATGTCCATCGTTGACGGGTCCTTGAACGCTCACCTCGGCCAGGCGCAGTTTGGCGCACGCCAAGGCGTCCGCACCGTGACCATCCAGGGAATCCATCTCCGGTTTTATGCCTCCCCGCGCGAGATACTCCTGCGGGAATTCACCGCTGATTTCTTGAACATCCATTTTCGCGGCCGGGGCGCAGTCTATCTCTCGCCCGGGGAAACAACTCCGGCTGAAGCGCCTGGCCCGGAGGTATCCAATCCCCTTTCGGCGGCTCTACAAATGTTGGAACAAGCCCCTGAATGGTTGATGAAAGGAGTGGAGCAGGTCAATGCCATCCGGTTCACCTCGCCCCCCACCGCCGATTTCGCGTTCGCGCTCTACCCCGCCCATCCTGAAGCCAATTCGTTCTCGTTCCGACTGGACAATCTGTCCGGCGGCCGCGTGCGCGAAGTCTCCTATAACCGCTTCACGCTGCATGCGTCGTGGCAAGACCGCCAAATCCTTGTGCCGGACGCGCAGATCCACAAGGGGATCGGCGTCCTGGGCCTTTCGGGGTGGTATTCCACCACCAACCAAACCGTTTCCCTCCACCTCGTGAATACGCTTCCCCCGGACACCTTTATCGACTTGTTTCCCGATGCCGTCCGCGTGAAAGCGTCCGAAATCGTCGCGGATTACCGTTTTCCACTTCGCTTGGAACTGCAGGTGGGCCCTGCCCCCTTGGCGCAAGCCGCCGAACACCTGACGGGCCGGCTCTCCTTTTCCAAGGCCCTCGTCCGTGAAGTCCCCATCGACAACCTGGACTTTTCCTTTTCACGCGAGGGGCCGGATATCCGCCTCGAAAAAGCATCCCTGCAACTCGATTCCGGCCCTTTTGCCAGCCGTTTGAAGATCCGCGACGGCGCTTTCGACCTGAACTCCCGGCGGTTTCAGGCGCATGTATCCGGTTCCATCAACCCCCATGTGATAAAGCCGCTGCTGACCCCCAACATGCAGACCATCGTGGACTGGTTTGGCGTGCAGGAACCGATTGAAGGCAATGTCACGGTCGGCGGAGTGGCCGGGAATCCGGCCATCTACTGCTTTGGGCCTGTCGCCGCAACGAATCTCTCAATCTACGGCGTCCCGGTGCAGTCCCTTCAGGGACAGTTGAACATCACCAACGAAGTCATGCACATCACGGGAGCCACGCTGACCCGGCCAGAGGGATTCGCCCGCGGGGACGTCCATATGGCGTTTTCTAACCAAACGCTTCGGCTGGATGTCGACAGCGGCCTGGATCCACGGGCGACCTCGCAAATGCTAGGGCCGGCCATCGCCGATTTCATGGCACCCTTCCGCTTGAACGGACCCACCACGATCCACGTGGAGGGGCTCTTGGATTATTGCAACTTCTCCCTCAACCAATTGAAAGCCACGGTGGAAGCCCAGCGGTTCGGCTACGACCGGTGGGAAGCCGATACGGCTCGGTTCGATATGGAAGTGACGGGGCGCCGCCTGCGTTTCACCAATGCCGTGGCTACGGCCTATGGTGGCCAATTCAGCGGTCAGGGCGAACTCTATCCGGTCGGCGCCGATGCACGCTGGCGATATGAAATCGACTTGCAAACCCGCAACGCCCTGCTGGCCGACCTGCTGGCCGCTACCCTGAGCAAGCCCGTCAAGGAACTCCGGGGGACGTTGGACGGCACCGCCCGCGTGGGGGGGTATATCGGCACGGGTACCGGCCCCTTGGCCACCGGTTCCGGACAAGCCTCCATCCGCGGAGGGCTGCTGTTCCAAACCAAGCTCTTCAACGGCCTCTCGTCCATCCTGTCCCGGATTATCCCTGACTTCACCATGTTCGCTCAGACCGATGCCACCGGCGCCTTCTTGATTCGCAACAGTCGCATTCATTCCCGGGATATCGAATTGAAGGGGACCGTCTTTGGCGTCAAGGCCGCCGGCGATTACTTGTTCGACGGTTCCCTGGACTATCGGGTGGAAGTCCAACTGCTCCGGGGCGGTCCCGTTGCCACCCTCGTCCGGCTGGCCACCTTGCCCGTAACCCGTCTGCTGGAATTCCGCCTGACGGGATCCTTCGAAGATCCCAAATGGCGGCCCCTCAATCTGAATCCTGCCGAACTCTTTTCCGATAAACAGCCGGTGCCTGCCCCCGCATCGCCCTAACTGCATCGGCGAGCCGACGCAGAATAACGGCTTGCTCGATTGCCTGGAGGATTCGGCTTTGTTAGGCTTCGAAATCATGTGCCGGCCCTCCCATGCCTTGCTGTTCTGGAGTTATCTGCGGATTGGCGCCACCGCCTTCGGCGGCGGCTGGGCGGCACTGCCCGTCTTCGAAGCCGAATTGGTCCGGCGCCGCCAATGGCTCTTGCCCGCGGAGGTCGCAGAAGCCTATGCGATATCCCAGTCCGTGCCGGGCGTCATCATCGTCAACTTCGCGGTGATCTCCGGATTGAGAATTTCCAATCGCAGCGGCGCCATTCTCGCCGCCTTCGCCGTGGCACTTCCCGCCTTCTTCATCATCCTGGCCTTGGCGGCTTTTCTCGGCGATAATTGGAACAACCGATGGGTCAATGCCGCGCTCGACGGCCTGCGTCCCGCTGTCGCGGCCCTGGTTTTCGGCGCGGCATTCCGGCTGGCCCGGACCGGATTGCGTTCCCCGCTGTTTCTTCTCGGCGCTTCCGCCAGCGCGTTGCTCCTGCTCTTCCGTGTCGCGGGACCCGTCCCGTTGATCCTCATGGGCGCCCTCCTCGGCCTTGCCGGACATGCCATTCGGCGGAAACCGGAAAAAACGCCATGATCACGCACCTCCTGCTGTTCTGGACCTTCCTCAAGATCAGCCTCTTCAGCGTCGGCGGCGGGTACAACATGATTCCCCTCATGCAGCACGAAGTCGAGTCCCGGGGCTGGCTTCCCCCCGGACGGTTCATGGACCTGCTGGCCATCTCCGAATCCACGCCAGGCCCCATTGCCGTCAATCTGGCAACCTTTGCCGGATATCAGGTGGGCGGGGGAATCGGATCCATCGCCGCGACCGTTGGCGTCTGCCTCCCGGGAGCCGTCCTTTTGCTCCTGCTGGGCGCCGTGGCCTTGCACATGCGCGAACAACCGGCTTTCCGAGCCATGATGCGCGGCCTCATGCCCGCCCTGACGGGTCTTCTAGCCGCCACCGCCATCCGGCTGTGCTTATCCTTGGCTCCCCCGGGAGCCCATCTTCCCTCTTTGTCGAGTTCTGTCTTTTTTCTAGTGGCTACGGGCTGGATCCTGTGGAAAAACGTATCCCCCCCCGTTCTGCTCCTGGTCGCCGCCGGCGCTGGCCTGGTGTTCTCGTTGGCCTAGGCCGTCTTTCTCTTCCGCGGTATTGCGTAACCCTCTTCCCGCTTACCACGCCAATACACAATTCGTTCGGTAGGTCCCGCTCACGACGCGCATCTGCGCCGGCTTCACCGTGGGGATTTCCATCTGCAGCAATTTCCCGTCGGCACGGGCTTGTAAATCAATCGTCCGAGTGATCAAGGCCACCCGCTTCGGGTCAAGGAATGTGATTTCCACGGATTGCGCCCTGTCCGTGAAATTCTTCAATGCAAACGAAACCCGGTACATCTGGTCCTCCAGCGTATCGAGTCGAAGATCAAAAACCTCCATCACCGCCGGACCTTCGCTTTCCGGTTCCACGGGTCGCGCCGCCGCCGCCTTCTGCGCGGCCTGTTCCCGCCGGTAGTTCCATCCCGCCACCGGATCGTAGTTGTACTTCTTCTGCATTTCTTCGCCCAACGCAGGAAAACCAATCTTAGTCACCCCCCCCGCATGCCGAATCGTCAACCCGTCCGGCTCTTCGCGCAGGATCTCGACGTTGCGGAACACCTGCCCGTAAGCCGTGACCAGATCCCCCGCGCCGGGGGCCGGATCCGGCACAACGGCGGTCCCCGTCCTCCACTTCTCCTGCGCAGCGGGTGGAATCGTCAGGAAACTCACCGTGGCCATGCCGGTGTCATGGGCGATCAGGATGGAATCCACGTTGACCTTTTTCAGCACCACGTTCCGGTAGACCTGGCCCGACAGGGTCTCCAGATCGTTGGGCCCGACGGGTTCCTCCGCTTTCTCTCCCGACAGCCGGTTCACCGGAATCGGGAACAGCGACTGCGCCTTGTAGTGCCCACGCAGTTCCGCCTTGATTTCCGAATAGGGCACCATGTTGCTGCCCCCGTCGTATCGGATGATGAACCCCGTCTCGTCGAATCCCTGGACCACGATGTTGCTGTAGGTCTGCCCCGACAGCGTTGTCATGTCTTCCGCCCGCCCCGGCACCACCATCCACAGCCCAGCGCACAGGATCGCAAATATGGTTTTCATCCCGCTTTTCCCTTTTCCCATCCCAACATCGGTCAATCCCTCCGGATCCGTTCCTCAAGTAAGGAAGTAAAGTAGAAGATGGCGTCCCCTTTTGCACGTGGAAATATGCTTTCCATTCCGGCATTGCCTTGCCCCGGCCCCGCCCCTATCCTGCGCCCATGAAACATGCCCATTCCCGCAAGGCGGAATTCCAGTT
>CAYODC010000016.1:0-10737 GCA_964402575.1 uncultured Verrucomicrobiota bacterium | reverse complement strand
GTCGTCCTCGTCAGCCCCGAAATCCCCCCCAATACCGGCAATATCGCCCGCCTTTGCGCCGCCACCGGCACTCGCCTCCATCTGGTCGAGCCCCTCGGATTCACCCTCACCGACGCCCAGCTCCGCCGCGCCGGCCTCGATTACTGGGACGCCGTCCAGGTCAAGGTCCACCCCTCCTGGGAGACCTGCCTTGACGTCCTCGGTCCCACTCGCCTCTTCCTCTTCAGCACTGGCAGCTCCCGCCCCTATACCCAAGCCGAATTCCACCCCGGCGATACCCTTGTCTTTGGCTGCGAAACCAAAGGCCTGCCCGACTCCCTTCTCCAGGCCCATGCCGGTTCCGTCCTCGGCATCCCGATCCTCACCGATCACGTCCGCTCCCTCAACCTCTCCAGCGCCGCCGCCGTCGGCGTCTACGAAGCCCTCCGCCAGATCAATTCCCGGTTCTGAGGCCTTCCCCATTTCCGGATTGGACCCCCGCCCCGTTTGTGACAGGATGGGCCGCCGTGAACACCCATCACGCTTTTCACGGGCATTTCGAAGGCATCCTCCGCTTCTGGGAACGCTGCCGCGATCCGCTTCAAGGCGGATTCCACCACCTGATCGACTCCACCGGCACGGTCCTGCCCAGCCCCAACCGCGTCATCCTGATCCAGGCGCGCCTGCTCTATAACTATGCCGAAGGCATCCGGGCCGGTTTCCCCTTCTGCCGCGACCACGCTTCCCACCTCTACGACTTCCTCACCGGATCCATGCGCACCCCCGGCGGCTGGTATTCCTCCCTCTCCGATGGTCGCTTGGACCCGCCCGATGGCCTCGACACCTACATGAACCTCTTCGTCGTGCTCGCCATGGCTCGCTACGCCCAGGCCACGGACCGCTCCGATGTCCGCGAAGAAGCCGGACGCCTCTTCCGTCTCGTCGAAGCCAAAACCATCCTCGGCGACCTGCGCCGCGACGGGGTCCTCGGCGCCTGGGGCGAAGGCGGCCGCGGCTTCCCCCCCATGGGCCGGTTTGCGGGCAACAACGTCCTCCATTACCTCGAAGCCCTGGTCTGCCTCCGCGACGCGGGCCTGGAATCCTCCCTCGGCGACCGCGCCTTCGCCGTCCGCGATTTCTTCCTGAACCGGATCCTCGACCCCGTCGATTTCGTCACCTTCGACGCCTTTCGCGACGGCTTCCATGATCCCGACCGCCGTCCCGGCGCCTATGCCTCCCTCGCCCACGGCCTCGAATGGTTCGGCTTCTTCCGCGAATGGCCCGGCGCCGAACTGCCGGCCGACATCGAACGCGCCCTTCTCGACAAAGCCCTCCTTCACGCCGTCCAGCCCGACGGCCATTTCACCGACCAGTTCTTCCTCACCGAGCGCCGCTGCGCCGGCCCCGCCAGCTTCTGGACCCAGTCCGAGGCCGTCAAGGCCTTCGGCCTGGCCGCGCGCCTCTTCGGCGAACCCTACACCGACGCGTTCCGCCGCACCGCGGACTTCTATTTCGCGAAGTTCCTCGACGCCGACGGCGGTGTCTTCAGCGCCATCGACCGCAACGGCGTCGCCACCAGCCGGATGAAAGGCCACCCCTGGAAGGCCGACTACCACTCCCTGCGCATGTGCCGGGAAGGCATGCTCCATGAGACCCCCTGATGCCGGCCCGCCGCCGGGCGGACATCCTCCCCACGGCCGTTCTCCTTCGTCCGGTGGTTCCACCTCCGCCCGCGCGGATCTCCGGCTGCTGCGACGCGCGTTCCAGTTCGTCCGTCCCTATCGCCGCCAGCTCGCCGGCGTCTACTTCTTCTATTTCCTCAACTCCGTGCTGAACCTCATCCCCGCCGCCAGCCTGGCGTGGTACATCGACGGCGTGGTCCGCGGCGGCACCTTTTCGTTCTTTGGCCGCGTCTTCGACCTCGCCCCCTCCCTGCCCGACACCCGCGCCCGCCTGCTGGCCTCCGCCGCCTACCTCGCCATCCTCCTCGTCCTGATCGTCGCGGCCAATGCCATCGGCGTCGTCATGTGGCGGCTGGGCACCCGCGTCTGCCAGCGGATCATGCTCGACATCAAGCATCGCGTCAACGAACACCTCCACGAATTGCCCGTCTCCTATTTCGACGCCGAACGCACCGGCGCCATCATGACCCGCGCCGTCGGCGACACCGACCAGATGGAGCAGATGCTGCGCGACTCCTACGTCCTGCTCTACGCCTCGACTCATCTCCTCACGGTGCCGCTGATCATGGTCGGCATGAGCCCCGTCCTGTTCCTGTTCACCCTCATCCCCGTCCCCGTCATCGTTGCGGCCGTCCAGCGCGTGCGCAAGCACCTCCGCCCCATCTATCACGACATGCGCGAGCAGCAGTCCGTCATCGGCGCCACCATCCAGGAAAACATCGCCGGCATCCGCGAAATCAAGGCCTTCGAACGCGAACCCACCGCCCGCCGCGACTACCTGCGCACCAACCTCGCCCATGTGCGCCTCGTCCACAAGGCCATGCGCGTCTTCAGCCTCAACCACCAGGTCCTCTACGGCACGCGCGACCTCGCCATGCTCCTCATCGGCGTCGGCGGCGGCGCCCTGGTCCTCCTCGGCCGCGGCCACGTCACCCTCGGCATCGTCCTGGCGTTCATTCCTCTCATGGGACGCTTCTTCGATCCCATCCACCAGCTCATCGGCTTCTACGACACCATTCAGCGCGGCCTCGCCGCCACCCAGCGCGTGTTCGATTTCCTCGACCTGCCCCCTGAGGTCAAGGAATCCCCCGATGCCAAGACCGTTCGGTTCAAACGCGGCGAAGTCCGCTTCGAACACGTCACCTTCGGCTACAAGCCCGATCGTCCCGTCCTCCACGATATTTCCTTCACCGCCCCCGCCGGCAGCAAGATCGCCATCGTCGGCTCCACCGGCTCGGGAAAAACCACCCTCGTCTCCCTCCTCCCTCGCTTCTACGAACCCCAGCAGGGCCGCATCCTGATCGACGGCGAACCCATCCGCGGCGTCCGCCTCGAATCCCTCCGCCAGGCCATCGGCATCGTCTTCCAGGAAACCTTCCTTTTCCACGGCACCGTCGCCCAGAACATCGCCTTCGCCCGCCGCCAGATCGACCCCGTCCGCATCCGCGATGCCGCCCGCTTCGCCAACATCGACTCCTTCATCGAATCCCTCCCCGAACGCTATGAAAGCCCCGTCGGCGAACGCGGCATCAAGCTCTCCGGCGGCCAGCGCCAGCGCCTCTCCATCGCCCGCATGATCCTCAAGGATCCCCGCATCGTCATCCTCGACGAAGCCACCAGCTCCGTCGATGCCGAAACCGAACGCGCCATCCAGGACAGCTTCGAAAAACTGATGGAAGGCCGCACCGCCTTCATCATCGCCCACCGCCTCTCCACCATCCGCCACGCCGACCGAATCCTCGTGCTCGAACATGGCCGCCTCGTCGAATCCGGCACCCACGACGAACTGCTCGCCCTCCATGGCCGCTACGCCGATCTGGTCTCCAGCGCCAAATTCTAAGGTTTTTCAGGCCCATTCTTCGGTTGTGCGTCCGCGCCAGGCGTCTCCCCGCCCTCCTCCCGCACCCAGATCCACACGCGCGTCAAACCATACGTCTTGTCGCGGGCCAGCCGCCACCCCGTCAGCTCCGGAGCCCCCTCCCGGCCTTCCGTCTCGTACACGAACACCCCGCCCGGCTTCATCCATCCGTTCTTCGCCAGCAACCCCGCCAGCCGGACCAGCCAGCCGGCTTCCTTCGCCGCGGCATAGGGCGGATCGGCCAACACCAGGTCGAACCCCTCCCCGGCGAAAGGATGCTCCAGCCGCTTGAACACATCCGCCCCCACCACCCGGCCGGATTCTTCCGGCACCCGCAGCGCCCGCAAATTGTCCCGCAACACCCGCAAGGCGCTGTTTCCACTCTCGACCCATTCCACCCACGCCGCCCCCCGGCTCCAAGCCTCCAGCCCCATCGCCCCCGTCCCCGCAAACAGATCCATCACCCTCGCCCCAGGCAACAGCGCCGCCAGCGAAGAACAAATCGCCGCGCGCACCTTGTCCTGCGTGGGACGCGTCCCGTCGGCCGGCACCTTCAACAACCGCCCACTGTGCTCGCCGCCGGTCAGCCTCATCGCGCCACCTCGCGCGCCCACCCACAGACCGCCAGCGCCAGCTCGGCCTCGCAGCCCTTGAAACTGTGCCCCGCCCCCGGCACCAGCATCTCGTCGAAATCGACCGACCTCGACTTCCCCCGCAGAATCGCCAGCATCTCTGCCGGCGGCCGCACCGCAAATTCCTCTTCTTCCCCGAAGACCGCCAGCACCGGACACCTCACCCGGCGGAACATCACCAGCTTCCCGTCATAACGGAACACGTTCGCCTCGGGCTGGCGCTCATCGGCCACGCTCAAAAAACGCGCCGCCCCCATCCGCTCATACAGCCCCGCCACCGGCGCCTCCGGCTTGCCTTCCGCCACCGCCTTCCTCGCCCAGGCCACTTTCTGCTCGAACCGCTTGCCCAGATCCCGCTTCGTCAACGCATGGTCGTCCGCCGGCGCCAGCAGCACCAGCCCCGACACCCCCGGATGCCTCCGCCGCGCCTGCCAGTATGCGATCTTTTGGCAGCCCGTGCTGTGTCCCACAAAAACCATCCGGCGATACCCGTGACGCCGCGCGAATTCTGCCGCCGCATCCAGGTCTGCCAGACACCCGCGAAATTGCTCGTCTTCCGTCCCCCGCTCCGCCCCCCGGTTGTTGAAGGAAAGAATCCCCAGCCCCAGCGCCGGCGCGGCCTCCAAAAAAGCTTTCTTCAACTTCGCCCGGTAGAAGTTGCTCCCCATCCCGTGCACGAAAACCAGCAGCGGCGCCTTCTTTCCCCCCGCCGGCCGGTAGAATCCGTCCAGCATCCGCAGCTTTCTCCCGCCCGCGGCCGGAAAAGCTACCAACCGTCCGTCGATCTCCCAATCCTGCGCTGCCTGTGGATTCGCTTGCATGTCCAGTCGTTCCTTTATACGTTGGACATGGAGTCAACGCCATGAAAAATTGGACCCACCTGCTCGCGTTCGCCTTGCTCCCGCCGCTCTTGTTCTCCTGCAGCCCCAAAACCCCCTCTCTCCCGATTCATTGCCAACCCGCAATGCCTCCTCCCTGACCGTACATCCGGGCCCCGCCGACTTGCCGCCCTGCCCGGAATTTCTTTCGGCCGAAGACTTCCGCGGCGATGACCGGACCGGCTCCGTCGTCCTGTTTTCCCGCAGCCCCGTGGCGCAGATCCTCGAGTTCTATTCCAACGATCTTTCCTCCGATGGCTGGACCCTGGGCTCTTCCCTTCAGCAAGGCGCAGACCACCACCTCCAATTCATCCACGGCTCCCGCATTGTGCGCATCCAACTGTCTCCCTCCTCCGGCCCCGGTTCCTCCCGCGTCTTCCTCGCCTGGTCCCAGCCCGACAATACCCCCGAGGCCGCCGATTCCTTCGCGCCCGATTTTGAAGACGAGGAACCGGACGACTCCGCCCGAGGCTCCCTCGAATGGTAGCCCTCCTCATCTGGATCCTCCTGCTGGCCGCGCTGTCGCTGCCCGCCTCCGCCCAGTCTTTTCCCTCGGGTGCCCCGCCGCCGGCCACTCCAGTGGAGATAGCTCCCGAACTGGTCGATCGCACCCGCCTCCTGCCCGCCGACGCCGCCCTGCTTGACGATCGCCGCTTCCGCTGGCGCCACCTGCGCACGCCCCATTTCATCCTCCATCACGACCAGAAGATGTTCGCCGCCAAAGTCGCCCGCATGGGCGAGCAATTCTATGCCGCCATCGCCGCCGACCTGCCCGGACTGACCGACCGCATCGCCCCCTCCCCCTCCCACATCTTCATCTTCCGCGATCCGCGCGACTGGCAATCCGTCGTCGCCGCCGAGCCCGGCGTGGAATCCTGGGCGGCCTCCTTCGTCCGCGGCCAAGTCATGTACCTGCAGGAAACCGGCCTGTCCGCCTCCGAAAAAATGGGCACCCTCGCGCACGAAATGACCCATCTGGTCTTCAACCGATTCCTGCCCGTGCGCCTGCCCCTCTGGCTCAACGAAGGCCTCGCCGAATACTACGGCGAATTCGCCTACCGCGCCGCCAAGGGCATGGGCCAAAGCAAAAGCAACGCCTTCCGCCCCCTCCGCGCTTGGACTCCCTTGGAATCCCTGTTGTCCGCCACGGATTATCCCCCCGCCCCCGCCGACGTCGCCGCGTTCTACACCACCAGCAAGTATCTCGTCGGCTTCCTCCTCCTGCGCCAGCCGCGCGAGAAATGGGACCGGTTCCTCGTCCGCCTCCTCGCCGCACGCCCTCCCACCGAGTCCCTGCTCGAATCCTACGGCTGGCCCGACATCGCCGCCGCCGAGCGCGACTTCGCCAAGTTCGCCCGCTGAAGGCTGTTCTCCTCGCTTTTCTCCGCTCCCTTCTTCTTTTATTGCCCCCATCCCGCCCCAAGGGTATTTTCTCGGCTCCATCTTTTGCAAAGGAGCTGCCCATGTCCCAACCCATTTCCACCCTGAAGTCCTTCCCCCACGACGGAAAAACCGTGGCCTATCACAGCCTCGCGGCCACCGAAGCCATCCGCGGCACCCCCCTCTCCCAACTGCCCTACGTCGTGCGCATCCTGCTCGAATCCGCCCTGCGCAACCAGGCCCATCCCGCCTACCAGTGGCGCCACGTCGAAGCCCTCGCCCGCTGGCAGCCCAACGGCGATTCCTCCGAGGAATTCCCCTACCTGCCCGCCCGCGTCCTCCTCCAGGACCTGACCGGCGTGCCCTGCGTCGTCGATCTCGCCACCCTGCGTTCCGAAGTCGTCCGCCGCGGCGGCAACCCCGGCCTCATCGAACCCCTCGTTCCTGTCGACCTCGTCGTCGATCACTCCGTCCAGATCGATTGCGCCGCCTCCCCCGATGCCCTGCGCCGCAACATGGAAATCGAATTCACCCGCAATCGCGAACGCTACGAGTTCCTCCGCTGGGGCCAGCAGACGTTCAAGAAACTCCGCATCGTGCCCCCCGGCGTCGGCATCTGCCACCAGGTCAACTTGGAATTCCTCGCCGACGCGGTCCATGCCGAAACCCAGGCCGACGGCTCCCTTCTCGCCTATCCCGACACCCTCGTCGGCACCGACTCCCACACCACCATGATCAACGGCCTCGGCGTCCTCGGCTGGGGCGTCGGCGGCATTGAGGCCGAGGCCGCCATGCTCGGCCAGCCCATTGCCCTCCTCCCCCCCGTGGTCACCGGCGTGCGCCTGACCGGCGCCCTGCGCCCCGGCGTCACCGCCACCGACCTCGCGCTCGTCGTCACCCAGCTCCTCCGCAAGCACAATGTCGTCGGCCAGTTCGTCGAGTACTTCGGCCCCGGCATCGCCGGCCTTTCCCTGGCCGATCGCTCCGTCCTCTCCAACATGGCCCCCGAATACGGCGCCACCACCGGCTTCTTCCCCGTCGACGCCGAAACCATCGCCTACCTGCGCATGACCGGACGCTCCGCCGCCCATTGCGACCTCGTCGAAACCTATTGCCGCCAACAGGGCCTCTTCCTCGAGAAGGATTCCCCCGAACCCCGCTACTCCCGCGTCATCGATCTCGACCTCTCCACCGTAGCGGCCTCCATCGCCGGCCCCAAGAAACCCCACGACCACCAGCCCGTCGGCGACATCAAGCGCCGCTTCCTCGATGCCCTTTCCGCCTCCCCGGACAAAGGCGGCTTCGGCGTCCCCGCCGAGCGGTTGACATCCTCCGCCACGCTGCCCGACGGCTCCACCCTGCGGCACGGATCCATCGCCATCGCCTCGATCACCTCCTGCACCAACACCTCCAACCCCGTCCTCCTTCTCGCCGCGGGCCTGATTGCCCAGAAGGCCGTGGCCAAGGGTCTCGCCGTGCCCCGCTACGTCAAAACCTCCCTCATCCCCGGCTCGCGCGTGGCCACGGATTATCTCGCCAGCACCGGCCTGCTCGCCGAACTCGAGAAAATCGGCTTCGGCGTCGCCGCCTACGGCTGCGGCACCTGCATCGGCAACAGCGGCCCCCTGCGCGACGACATCGCCCAGGGCATCCGCGATTCCCAGCTTGTCGCCGCCGCCGTCCTCTCCGGCAACCGCAACTTCGAAGGCCGCGTCCACGCCTCCTGCAAGGCCAACTATCTCTGCTCGCCGCCCCTCGTCGTCGCCTTCGCCCTCGCCGGACGCGTGGACATCGATCTGGACTCCGAGCCCCTCGGCACCGGTGCCGGCGGCACACCCGTGTTCCTGCGCGACCTCTGGCCATCGCCCGCCGAAATCAACGCCCTGCTCGCCACGGCCAACGATCCCGCCCTCTACGCCGCCGCCTATCGCGACATCAACCAGTACACCCCCGAATGGAGCCAAATCGCCGTCGCGGACAAACCCGTTTTCGACTGGCAGCCCGATTCCACCTATATCCGCGAGCCCCCCTTCCTCGCCGCCGCCAAGCCTTCTCCCAACATCTCCGGGGCGCGCATCCTCGGCCTGTTTGGCGATTTCATCACCACCGATCACATCTCTCCCGCCGGCAGCATCGCCAAGGATTCCCCCGCCGCCCGCTACTTGACCGATCACGGCATCGCTCCCGCCCAATTCAATTCCTACGGATCCCGGCGCGGCAACCATGAAGTCATGATGCGCGGCACCTTCGCCAACGTCCGCCTTCGCAACCGCATGGCCTCCCGCGAAGGCGGCTGGACCCGCCTCCAGCCCTCCGGAGAGGAAACCAGCATCTTCGACGCCGCCATGGCCTACCGGCAAGCCTGCGTCCCAGCCGTGGTCGTCGCCGGCAAGATGTACGGTGCCGGCAGCTCCCGCGACTGGGCCGCCAAGGGCCCTATGCTCCTCGGCGTCCGCGCCGTCATCGCCGAAAGCTTCGAGCGCATCCACCGCTCCAACCTCGTCGAAATGGGCGTCATGCCCTTCGAGTTCGCCGACGGCATGACCACCGAAACCCTCGGCCTCGACGGCACGGAAATCCTCTCGATCCAGAGCGCCGGCCCCCTCGCCCCCCGCGGAACCCATGAAGCCTGTGCCCTCAAGCCTGACGGACGCGAAATCCGTTTCCGCCTCCGCAACCGCATCGACACCCCCGTCGAAGTGGACTACTTCGAAGCCGGCGGAATCTTGCCCTTCGTGCTGCACAATCTCCTGGCTAACTAATTCACATATATTTGGTTACATCATCGCTCCACCCTCATGGATAGTATATTGTTTTATAAAACAATGGACTTCCCGCAAACCGGCGATTACATTGTTTTATAAAACAATGGACATTTCCGGAGTCCCCCCATGCCCAAATCCTTGAACCCCACGCTCTGGCGCACCTGCCGGGTGCTCTGCGGCAAAGACCGCCTCGCCCTCCTGGGCGAAATCCTCGCCCATCCGGGACAAAACGTATCCCGACTATCCCAGCAAATGGACATCGGCATCTCCGCCGCCAGCCAGGAACTGCGCCGCCTTCAGTCCCGGGGCTTGCTCCGGCGTTCCTGCCAGGGACATTCCGTCGTGTATACGCCCGACCCCGACCCCCAGGTGCCCTCGGCGGCTCCCATCCTCGCCGCAGTGAAAGCCGCATTCGGGAAATCCCCCGCCAGCCAAAACGACATTCTCCGGATCGCCAAGGGATTGAGTAGCGAAAAACGCGTGCTGATCCTACGTGCTCTCCGCGCGGGCCCGCAGACGGTTCTCGACTTGTCCCGCATCCTGCAAACCAGTTCCATGAACACGCGCAATCACCTTGCCGCCTTGCTCTCCGCCGGCTGGATCGCCAAGGATGGACATCGCTATGTTCGCCTCCCTCCCGGCCACCCTTTCATGGCCACGCTGGCGGACTGGCTCTGAATCCTGAAGAATAGCCCATCCAATCATTTCCTCATTGGATTGCCCTGCGATTTCCGGTAAGAAGTCCCCCCGATTAAAGGATTGCCATGAAATTCGACCGCCTTCGCACCAGCTATCTGTCCCGCCTGCAGGCCGCCGCCCCCCTCGCCAACGGTAAATTCGTCGCCCGGGAAAACGCCCTCGCGCTGCTCAACGCTGTCGTCCGCAGTGGCGACCGCGTCTGCATCGAGGGTGACAACCAGAAGCAGGCCGATTTCTTCGCGCGCGAACTGGCCAAGCTGGATCCCGCCCAAGTCCACGGCCTGCACATGACCCAGTCGACGCTGGTCCTCGATGAGCATCTCGACCTGTTCCGCCGCGGCATCGCCGACCGCCTCGATTTCGCCTATTCCGGCCCCCAATCCAAGGCCCTCTACCAGCTCGCCGCCGAAAAGAAGGTCCAAATCGGCGCCATCCATACCTATCTCGAGCTTTTCGGCCGCTACTTTGTCGATCTTTACCCGCAGGTGGCCATCCTCGTCGCCGAGGCTTGCGATGCCGACGGCAACATCTTCACCGGCAACAACACCGAAGATTCCGCCACCATCGCCGAGGCCACGCGCTTCAAGATGGGCGTGGTCATCGTCCAGGCCAAGCAGAAACTCGATCGGCTCCCGCGCGTGGACATCCCGGCGTCGTGGATCGATTTCATCGTCGTCACCAACGAGGACTACCACCTCCAGCCGCTGTTCACCCGCGATCCCGCCAAGATCACCAACCAGCAGATCCTGATGGCCATGATGGCGCTGAAAGGCATCTACCAGCCCTACGGCGTGCAATCCCTCAATCACGGCCTCGGCTATGCCACCGCCGCCATCGAATTGCTCCTGCCCACCTTCGGCCAGC
>CAYODC010000015.1:8869-19474 GCA_964402575.1 uncultured Verrucomicrobiota bacterium | reverse complement strand
CGCCGTAGGTCCGCGCCCAGAAATCGACCGTCAGGTTGGTGTAGCCCACCGTCGAAAACGCCGGGGAAACGATTTCCGAAGACGCCAGCAGCATCTGGACGTAGCCGTTGGTGCCGGCCAGATCGGTGCCGGACCACGTTCCCGAAATCAGGGACACGTCGCTGGCCTCGTTGCTGGCCAAGACCGTCTGGACGCTGCCGCCGCTCAGGATCTGGAACGTCGGTTCGACGCTGACGTCCAGCCGGTAGCCCGTCGCCAGCGCCGAGGCGCTCCAACTGGCCGTGAAGCCCGTCGCGTTCGTTGCGCTGGCCCAGAGCGACGCGACGGCGGACGGCACGCCGGCCGCGACCGTGGCCGTCACGGTCTGGGTCGCCGTGCCCGAGGCGTTGGCGGCCGTGAAGGTGAAGGTTCGCGTGCCGACGTCCGCTTCCGGCGGCGCATAGGTCAATTCGCCGGTGTTGGCATCGAAGCTTTGTCCGCCCGAAACCGTCGTGCTTTGCAGCGCCAAGGTCGGTTTCGGATAGCCCGCGGCCGTCACGGCGAACGCCCGCGCCACGCCGGTCGTCGCGCCGAAGGAAGCGGCGCTGGTGAAGGACGGCGGCGTCGGCGTTCCGGAAGGCGTCGCACTGGCCGTGGCGGACCAGGCGCCGGCGCAACCGCCGACCGCGCGCACGCGGAAGAAATAGGTCTGGCCACCGGTCAGGCCGGTCACGGCCATGCTGGTCGTGCCGGAAACCAGCCGGTTCGAGTAGCCCGCGACGAATTCCGCCGAATCCGCATAGCCCTGCAGCAGGACGTCGTCGATGCGTCCCGGAACGGATCCATCGGCACGAACCCATCGCAGACTCAGGTTCGTCGAGTTGAGCGCGGCCTCATCGAGCGCGACACTGGACACCGCATACCACGTATATTGCGCCGCGTTGGCGGCGGGCAGCGCGTTGGACACTGCGAGGGCATGCCAGGTCTCTCCGCCATCCGTGGACCACTCCACGCCGAGCGCCATGTTCTGGGTGGCGGATTCCTTGTAGTAGCCGAAGCTGAGCGAAAGTTGTTCGTAGCCGCGCGAATCGATGCCGTCGATGGCGAATCCACCGGTGCCGACCAGAAGGTTCGTGGCGAAATAGACGTTCGCGCCGCCGGAGGCCGCGTTGCCCGCCGGATCGACGTAGCCCGCCGAAGGCGTGCTCGTGCGGACGTCGGCCGGATGGTCCGCGCCGCCGGAGGTCATCGTGTAGGCGTCGTTGTCGAAGCCGTCGTTGGCCTCGTGTATGGCCAGCTCCGTGGAACCGGCTGTCGGCGTGCCCATGGTTTCGCGGAAGACCGGGACCCAGCCCGCGCCGCTGGAGAAAGCCGGGACGGTGCAAACGTCGAGCCGGTAGCCGGCGGCGCCCGCCGCCGCGCTCCAGTTCGCCGTGAAGGTCTCGTTGGCGACTCCGCTGGCCCAGACGCTGGCGGGCGCGGCGGGCTCGAGCGTCGTCGCATTGGCCGTCAGGCCGTTCGTGGAATACACCGTGCCGGCGTAAGACCAGCATTTGTAGTAATAGGTAGCACAGGCCGTCCGCCCCGTGTGGCTAAATGCGCCGGCTGCGCCCTTGTAGAGCACCGTGCCGTCCGCAAACGCCGCGCCGACCGCCGGCGGAGTGCCCGAAGGCGTCGTGAACGAGCCGTCCGCGTCCCAGACCACGACCACGTCGTCGCCCAACGCATTGCCCGCGACGGACAGGTCGATTTGGCCGGGGCCCGCCGGTTCGGCCGAAAACGCGGCCGGCGCGAGCACTTCGTCGTCTTTCTCGAGCTCGAAGATTTTCATCGCGCCCATGTGCTGCATGTTGGCTGCAGCGGAATCGGCGGACAGCGACGGCGACGGCAGGCCGCTGGCCCAGGTGATGCGCGTGTCGTAGACGATGCCGTTGGCGTAGGAATAGCCGCCGAAATAGTAGGTGCGGTGGCGCAGGTCCAGATTCGGACTCGGCAGCACCAGATCGTAGGGATTGTCGCGCCCGCTGTTGGTGTTCTTGTTCCCGACCTGGTCGGCGGACTGGTGGGAATCCGAAACCACCTTGGCAGTCAAGACCGCCAGCGCCGTTTCGGTCCGCGTCTGCAGATTGAAATCGCCGCCGATGGCGAGGTAGTCGTTGGTGCTCCAACCGGCCTGGGCGATGTAGTTGGTCAGCATCCGGGTTTCCGTCGTGCGCTGGGATTCGTAGCCCGAACTGGCCTTGATGTGCAGGCTGATGGCATACAGGTACTTGTCGCCCGGGAGGTCGATCTTCGCCCAGACGAAATCGCGGTCGCTGAGCGTCGTGTCGTCCCATTCGCCGTATTCGACGATGGGCCAGCGGCTGACGATGCCGTTGGGAATGTTCGCGCTGGCCAGTGGTTCGTGGCAATAGGAGAAATTCATTCCAAAGGTCTGGTCCACCCAGGTGCGGTAGGCGGCTTCCGTGGTGCCGTTGGTCATGTTGAATTCCTGAATCAATGCAACGTCCGGACACAGCGCCTGGAAAATCCGGTTGCCGGGACCTTCGTATTCCTGGTTCGAGCCGCTCGTGATGTTGGCGGCCATGACGGATACCGTGTCGTCGTCCCGCAGATGCACGACCGTCTGGGTAATCGCCCCCGCCGTCGCGGGCGCCGTGGGCACCAACGTGATGGTGACCGACTCCGCCCCTTCCGGCAGACCGTCGTTGATCAGGTCCAAATCCAAATGGCCGGACGCGGAGCCGGAAATCGTCAGCGTGGTGGAACAGTTGAAATCCGTTCCGCGCAGCGCCGTGCCGTTCGTCGGTCCGGTAAAGCGGAATTGCATCGAGGCCGATCCGGAATAGGCCAGGTTGACGGGAATCAGCAGCGTGCCGGCGTTTTCCTCGCCCACGATCCGGGCGCTGCCGAAGGACACCGACACCGGATCGCCGACGTCGCTCACCACGACGATCATATCCACCCACGCGCTGGTCAGCGACGTCGGATGGTCCGTGGCCTGGAACGAAAATACGTTCGTGCCGATTTGGTTCGTGGTGGGGATGAACACGAAGTAGCCGTTGGTGTCAGCGTCCCATGTGGCCGCGTCCACCGCGCTCGTGCAGGCGAACGTGATGTTGGAGGCCGCCGTGTCCGGATCCGTGGCCGTCACGGTGTAATCGAATTCAAGGCCCGCCATCGTCGTTTGCGGAGAAATGGCATCGATGACCGGCGGCAGGGCCGGCATCTCGATGACAGTCACGCCGATGGTCTGCGTGGCGACGCCCGCGAGGTTGCTGGCCGTGAAGGTGAAGCTCTGCGCGCCCACGTCGCCCATCGGCGGCGTGTAGCTCAGGCGGCCGAGCTCGGGCGAGAAGGAATAGGAATCGGCCGTCGCGGTTGACCCCGTCAACGCCAAGACCGGCGCCGGCGAGCCGGTGGCCTCCACGGTGACGACGCGGGTCACCAACGTCGTCGCGCCATAGGCCGTGTCGCCGCTGAAGACCGGCGCCGTCGCGGCCGCCACCGAAACGCTGACGATCTGCGTGGCCACGCCCGTTGCATTACTGGCCGTGAAGGTGAAGGTGCGCGTGCCCACGTCGCCCACCGGCGGCGAATAGAGCAGATAACCCGTTTCGGGCGTGAAGGCGTAGCTGCCCGCCGTCGCGGTCGTTTCGGCCAGCGCCAGCGCCGGCTCCGGCACGCCCAAGGCCGTCTCCGTGAACGCCACGGCGACGCCCGCCGTGGTGGCGTACGGCCCCGCTCCGCCCGTGAACCACGGCGCCAGCGGCTCGTTGCCCAGCGTGGTGGTGGAAACGACCGCCGACCACGTGCCCGTCGGCGCGGCCCTCACGCGCACGAAATACGGCGTCGAATTCGACAGCCCCGTCGCGCCGTAGGTCAGCGCCGCCACCGTCTCGTCCGACACCAGCGACTCCGCCGAAGCGCCGCCCTGCACGACCACGTCGTCAAAGTAGACCGTGTAGAGCTTCGTGAACCTGAATTGGAGCTGCGTCACTTGCGGATCCAGCGGCACGTCGTACGTCGCGCCGTTCCGGGCGATGGTCACCGTATCGATCAGCGTCCAAACCCCGGACACCAACCCCGAAATCGCAAGGGTGCTGCCCGATCCATTGCGGCCATGGGCCCAGAACTGGAGATTGGTCGCGCCCGATGCAAACACCGGACTCTGCAGCCATTGGCCCGTCTCGTTGAACTTGAACGACGGCGCGCCTGCGCCGTAGATGAAGGCGCTGTCCAAATCGGACGAATGGCTGCTGCTCCAGCCGCTGGGCACAACCGAATCCGTCAGCGTGGCGAAGATTTCGTTCAGCAGGTTCGACCCGGCGACGGCCAGGGAGAAATTCGTGTCGGTGCCGATCTGGATCTGGTATGTCGCGGCGTCCGTCACCTCGTTCCAGTTGGCTGTGAAGAAGGTCGGGCCGACATTGGTCAGGACGACGGTCGGCACGTAGACGGGCGCCGAGGCCACGTTCACCGTCACCGTCTGCAACGCGACGCCGGCGGAATTGCTGGCGGCGAATGTGAAGGTGCGCGCGCCGACGTCGTTCGTCGGGGGCGTGTAGTCAAGCGTACCCGTGCCGACCGTGAAGGCGTAGCCGCCCGAAGCGGTCGTGCCGTGCAGCGACAGCGCCGGCGCCGGGAAGCCCGTCGCGCTCACCGAAAAAGCCTTTGCCAGCGTCGCCGTGGCCGCGATCGGCCCCGGATTCGCGCCAAACGCCGGCGCGGCCGGCGCCGGGTCCGCCGTCGTGGCCGAAACGATCTCCGACCACTCGCCGCCGGTTTTCCGGGCCCGGATATAGTAGGTCGTGGACATCGCCAACCCCGTCGCGTCGGTCGTCAGCGCCGCCACCGTCCGGTCCAGCACGAGCGTGGCCACAGCGGCCGTCCCCTGCACCGCCACGTCGTCGAATCCGCAATTATAGGCTTTGGCGAACAAGAACTGGAGCTGCGTGGTCTGCGGGTTCAGCGCCACGTTGTAGGTACCGTCGTTCTGCGCGACCCCCACCGTGTCCACCAGCGTCCAGACGCTGTTCACCAAGGCCGACACCGCGATCGTGCTGCCGGCGCCACCGTTGCCGTAGGCGAAGAACTGCAGGTTGGTCGCACCCGTCGCGAAGGCCGGGCTCTGCAGCCATTGGCCGGTTCCGGAAAACTTGAACGCCGGAGGCGCCACGCCCACGTAGGGCTCGGACGCATAATCCAGATCGCTGCTGCCACTGGCCGCCCACCCCGAAGGCGGGGTTGAATCCGACAACGTCGTGAAATCCTCGGTCAACAGTTCGCTGGAGCTTCCGGCAGTGAAATTCGTGTCAGTCGCCACCTGCACCTGGTAGTCCGTGCCGTCGGTGCAGGCCGTCCAGTTGATTGAGAAGGAATTGGTGTTGAGGTTCGCGATGCTGACCGTTGGAATATCGGTCGGCGCGGAGACGACGTCGGCGGTGACGGTTTGCGTCGCCACCCCCACCGTGTTGCTGGCCGTGAAAACAAAACTGCGCTCGCCGACGTCGCCCACAGCGGGCGTAAAGTCCAGCACGCCCGTCTCCGGCGTGAAGGCCACGCTCCCCGCGGCGTCCTCGCTCTGCAGCACCAGGGTCGGCGCGGGATTGCCGCTGGCCGCCACGGTGAACGCCCTCGCCACGCCTACCGTCGCGCCAAAGGTGCTCGCGCTGGTGAAGGCGGGCGCCACGGCCGCGTTCACGACCGTCACGCTGACGGTCTGGGTCGCCACGCCCGCGCTGTTGCTGGCGATGAAGGTGAACGTCCGCGCGCCTTCGTCCGCCACCGGCGGGGTGTAGGTCAGTGTCCCCGTCTCCGGCGTGAAGCTGAATCCCGACGACGCCGTCTGTGACTGCAGCGCCAAAGTCGGCGACGGACTCCCCGTGGCCGTCACCGCGAACGTACGCGCCACCCCCACCGTCGCGCCCAGCGGCCCCGGATTGGCGCCGAACGTGGGGGACACCGCGGCTTCTTCCTGCAATTTGTACAAAAGCAATTGCTGTTGGGCGGAGGTATAGCAGGCAAATCGGGGCGCGCCGGCGTTGTATTGCAGAATGCGGGTCGGCGCGGCCACGTTGGCACAGGCAAACAAAGCCGAGGTATAGGTGAACGTCCACACCCCGGTCGTCCCGTTCACGGCACCCACCGCATAAGCGGCATTTGCGGATCCGGCATACGAAACATAGCGGTTGTTGGCTTCGTTGAAGATGGTAATCCCGCCGTAGGTGGCATTCGTCTGGATGAGCCAGACAATCGCGGCGGCGGGATCGGTCAAGGTGTTGGCGGAGGGAGCCACCACCGTGGGCGAATAATACGACCCCGCGTTGACGTTGTTCATGGCGTTCGTGTCAGTGCTGTTGAGGATGACGTAGTAGCCGTCCGTTAACTCGGCCCGCGAGGTGATCTTGGTGAACGTGCCGGAACCGTCGTAGGCGCCTTGCGCCGGTTGCGCAACGGACAACCCCGCCACAGCAACTACACCGCACGCCATCCGTTTCCAGTTCATGGTTGCTCCGAGGATGCCGCCGAAGCGGCCGGGGCGCGAGGACCGCGAACCACAAGGGCATAGGCTTGCGAACCGCCCTGCGGCAAGGCGCGGGCTTCGACCCGCGCAAGATAGGTGCCTGCATCGTCCGCTTCGAATTCAATCATTTCCACGTTGTTCACATCGTCGGGGCTTTTACGCCCGTTGGCATGCTGCACCGAACCGTCCGGTGCCGTCACGGTCAAATCCAAATCGTTGACCAGTTTCTTGCCCGCCGCTGGCGCAGCCGGGCGGTCCGAATAGGCCAACACCAGCATGAAACGATCGCCGGCGTCTTGCGCTTGCAGTTCAAATACGTCGGCCGCGCCGGCGGCGAGACCGGGGGCGTCGTGCAGCTCGATTCCCACGTCTTTGCCGGGCGACAGCGCGTTGTCCAGATCCAACAACCCAAAGCCCTGCGCGTTGTTTGGCCGGATGTCCGGAATTTCCTGCTTGGGTCCGGTCCCGTACTGTCCCGGGGCCAGATCGCGCGCGCCGGCCAGCAGCAGCGCCTTGACCAGCGCCGCGCTGGGGGACGCAATGCCGCGCGCTTGCGCCAGCCATTGACGCGCCTGCTTGGCGGCCTCGGCGACCTGCTCCGCCGCCACGCCCGTGCCGCCCACGAAGATCTCGTTGGTGTTGCCCGCCACGCCCCAGCCCTTGAAATCCGAATCCACCGGGCGCGGCGCAACGGCAAACGTGCCCGGCGCGACCAAGTCCGGCTTGATGCGCCCATCCGCGCAGGGCCCGCGGCCCGAAAACGCCGCCAACCCCTGCCCGCCATCGGCCTGCGACACCCGGTCCAGCGCGATCGGCTCCACCGCGAAATCTTCCGGCCAGGTCTCGACCCAGGTGCGCGCAATCTCCCGCCGACCTTCCGCCGCGCCCACGGACAGCACGTTTTTCGCCGTCGCCGGCGACCCCACCGAACCGGCATCCACGACGCCGTCTGCCGGCTGCAGATCCGCCGACGCATTCCCTGCCGCGGCCACGACGAGAAAGTCCGGATGCGCATGAACGAACGCATCCGCCGCACGCGCCAACGCACCGTACTTGCCGGAATCGACCGCGCCGTGGCGCCACACCGCCACCCGCTCCCCGGCGTCATAGGCTTGCTCCCATTCCGCCGCCAGGTCTTCCGCCAGCGCCGGAACAGGCGCGGCAGAGGACCCCCACCATCGGTATTCCGCCACGAGTTCGACCCACTCCACCGCGGCCCAGTTGGCCACTTCGTCGATTTGGGCCGCTGTCAGGCGCACCCGCAATTCCGCGCGGTCCGCTCCAAGCTGTGCCCGCGGCACAAACACGTTCATCTCGCCGAATTCGCGCGCCACGGGCCATTTGTCCGCGGCATCAAACAGTTTCACCACGCAGTCCCGGTCCCCGATCGGCCCATTGCCCAAGGCCGGCGATAGTTTGTAGGCCGGCAGGTATTCCCCCATCCAGGCGACTCCATTCATCGCCGCGATTTTCGGCACGGCGGCGGGCGCCGCCTCGATCAACAGCGCATTACCGGGGAGATAACCCCGAATCACCGCCCCCGCCAAAACCATGGCCTGCGGCCATTCGCCGCGGTCGACATCCGGCCCCTGAACGATCCACGGCGCGGTCCCGCGCGGGTTCAGACGCTGCGCAATCGGTGCCGCCGGCGAAGATCTCAGCAAACGAAATGTGGCCTGCGCGGATTCGCCCCCCGTGTCCAGCGTTCCCCATTCCAGGCCATGCGGAACAGCGGCCGCCATCGCCGAAGCGACCGCGACGCCATGCACCACCCACCCCGCCAACCTTCTGAACACACCTGCCTCTAAAAATGAAAACCCGTGCGCAAAACCGCCATCATGGCTCGTTCAGCAAGGCCCGGATGGTCCCGAACCAACTATTGGAAAATGAGTTGGTAATGACCATGCCGGGAACTCCCCAACCCAGGTTGGAGATCACCAGCGTATCCGCTTGGTTGGTGATATCGATGCAGAATTCGAGCTGGTAGTAGCGGTTCGGGCTGGCCGGGAACGAAAATTCCGCTAAATCCGCGCTCAGCCCTTCCATTTTGAGCACGCTGTTGGACGCCGCCGGATCGGTATCAGCCAGGTATTCCTCGTACGTCGTCTGGCCGTCGCCGTCGTAATCCGCGCCCTCGTCAAAGTCAGGATCCTCGGGATCCTCTTCCTGGTCTTCCACCCATTGCAGGAAAGCGTTGGTGGCGACGGCGGAATAGACTTTGATGCTCATCAAGGCCGGATCGCTCGTGCCGTCTTTGTCCGTGGCCGTGAAACTGAACACGTTCGTGCCGATTTGGGCGACGTTGGTGGGAATGAACAGAAAGTACCCCGAGTTCCCATCAAAATCCCAGACGTTCGTATTCACGTCGCTCGTGCAATCATAAGTCACCGGGTCGCTGTCCGGCTCCTGCGCCGTCACTACGTACTCGAGTTCCCCACCCACGTAGGTGCTCTGCCCCGGAATCGCGTCCATCGTCGGCGGCGTCCCCGGCGCCTCGCCTTCCAAGGTCGTCACGCTGGCGGTCGCCGAATTCGCGCTGGTGCCGCTGCCGTTCACCGCCCGCACCCGGAAATAGTACGCCGTCTCCGCCACCAGCCCCGTCACGCTTTCGCTCGTGCCCGAAACCGTCCGGTTCGAGTAGCCCGGGACATAGGCGGGCATCTCGCCCGAGTTCCACCCCTGCACCACCAGATTCGTGATCCCAACGCCGACGGAGCCCGTCGCCCCCAGCGTCTGCCAGCGGATCCGGGTTTGCGCGTGACCCAGATTGGCGGTGTTCGTCAGCGTCGGCAATGGATTCATCGAGTTCACCCAAGGCGCCACCACGCCCATCACCGACCAACTCGAGCCATTGTTGGTCGAAATGGATACCGTGATGTTCGAACTCGTGCCCGAAGCACCGCCGTAGGTCCGCGCCTTCATGTCCATCGTGAGATTCGTGAACCCCACCGTGGAGAAGGCCGGCGAAGTCACGACGGATGAAGATTGCAGCAACTGGGCATAGGTCGTGCCCGAAATATCATAGGCCGTCCAGCCATCGCTCACGATGGACGCCACGGTGGCTCCGTTGCTGGCCAGCACCGACTGCACGCTGGTCCCGCCGCTGGAAAACGCCGCGTTCGTCGCCACGTCCAGCCGGTAGCCCGTCGCGTCCGTCGACGCGCTCCACGCCGCCGTGAAGTCCGTCGCGTTCGTCGCGCTCGCCCACACCGCCGCCGGTGCCACCGGAGGGCCCGCTGACACCACCACCTCCACGACTTGTGTCGCCACCCCCTCGGTGTTGCTCGCCGTGAACGTGAAGGTCTGCGTCCCGAGGTCCGCCTCCGGCGGACCATACACGCAATAGCCCCCTTCGAGGTCATAGCTGCCCTCCGTCGCCGTTGTCTCCGCCAGGGCCAGCACCGGCACCGGATAGCCCGTGACCGTCACCGTGAAGTCCGCCAACTCGCCCACCGTCGCCGCCACCGGCCCCGGATTCGCCCCGAACGCCGGCGCCGCCGGCGTCTCGTCCGCCTTCGGCCCCCGGATCACCAGCGCGTAGGGCTGGCTGCCGCCCGACCCCACCGTGCGCCCCGCCACTCGCACCGTGTACGTCCCCGTCTCCGCCGCCGCAAATTCGATCATCTCCACGTTGTTCGTCGCATCCACTTTCGACAGCCCGTTGGGATAATGCGTGGTCCCCAGCGGACTCACCACTGTCAGGTCCAAGTCGTTCACCAGCTTTTTGCTGGCGGCAATGGTGGGCCAATAGTCCGAATAGGCCAACGTCAGGATGAACTTGTTCGTGGACGCCTGGGTCACCGTCAACGCAAACGTGTTCGTCTGGCCCGTGGTCAGGCTGTTGGTGTCATGCAGGTCCAGGAACAGGTTCGTCGCCGGTTTCAGCGTGCGATACAGGTCGACGTGCCCGAACCCTTGAGACCGGTCGGGCCGCGCCGTGACCTCCTGGTAGCTGCCCGTCCCGTACTGTCCCGGCGTCATGTCCCGCGCCCCATTGATCAGCAGCGCCTTCAACAGCGCCGCGCTCGGGTTCGTGATCCCCGCCTGCTCCACCAGCCATTGCCGCGCCAGCGCCGCCGCCCCCGACGTCAGCGGCGTTG
>CAYODC010000015.1:2107-8808 GCA_964402575.1 uncultured Verrucomicrobiota bacterium | reverse complement strand
CGACCGCGTCGAAATGATGTCCGTCCCCGGCGCCACGATGTCCGGCTTGATGCGCCCGTCGTTGCACGGCCCGCGCCCCGAGAACCCCGCAATCCCCTGGATGCTGTTGGAAAACGGCCGCGAAATGTAGTCGTTCGAAATCGGCGCCCGCGGATAGTACGACGTCCAGCTTCCGCTCCCCCACGTGCTGGTCGAATACCCCCCCGAGGTCCGGTACGTCTCCGACGCCCCCACCGTCAGGCAGTTCTTGGCCGTGCTGGGCGACGCTACCGACCCCGGATCGATCACCCCGTCCGACGGGCTGAGATCTTCCCCGTCGTTGCCCGCCGCAATCACGATCAACATCGTTTGGTTGCTCCAGACAAACTGGTCCACCACCTGCGAATCCGTGTTGTACTCCCCGAAATCGCCGTATCCCCAGCTGTCGGAATGGATGCGCGCCCCGTTCGTGAAGGCCTGCTTGAACACATTGGCGAGGTTGTCCAGCCCGCTCAGATTCGTTTGCATGCCCTGCATGATCAAATATGCCTCGTAGGCCGCCCCCTTGTAGAGCCCGGATGATTTCGTCCCATTGCCCAGCACCGAGCCGGCCACGTGCGTGCCATGGCCGCCTTCCGGGCCGGCATCCGCCCAGCTCGTACTGGCGCTGTAGACCCCGTTGCTCCACCCGTAGCCCGTCACCCGGTTCGTGAAGTCCGCATGCAGCGTGTTCGTGTCGCCCGTGTCCAGCCCCGTGTCGGCCACCGCCACGATCTGCCCCGCCCCCGTCAGCCCCAGCTCCGCATCCGTCCACACGTTGGACACATTCATCATGTCCACCCGCACCGCCACGTTGTTCCACAGCCGCGGCGGGGTGTACGGCTCCACCCACTGCACCTCGCCCCAGCCCGTCACCGCCTCCACTTGCGCCGCCGTCAGGTCCGTCCGGATGATCTCCCCGGCCGCCGCCGCCACCGGCGTCCCCGTCAACGCCTCGATCTTCTGCACCACCACCTCGTGGTCATCGGACGAAAACAGCAGCACGCGATAGGCCGAGGCCGCATCGGTCTCCTCCGCCGCCTTCACCCGCGCCAGCTTCGCCCGCACCTTCGCCGCCCGCTTGTATTCCGGCACGAACTCGCCCACCCACGCCACGTGGTCCAGCGCCCCGATCGCCGCCATCCGCTCCGGCGCCGCCTCGATCAGATACGCGTTCTCCGGCATGTACCCCTTCACCCGCGCCCCCGCCGCCTCCAGCGCCGCCCGCCACTCCTCTCTCACCACGTCGTCGAACTGCACCAGCCACGGTGCCGTGCCCCGCGCGCCCAGCGCCTGCACCGTCTCCGGCGCCGCTGCCGCCCGCAGCGACCGCGACGCCGCCTGGCGCTCCGCGCTCGACGTGTCCACCACCCCCCAGTCCAGCAGCAGCGGCGCCGCCGCCCCCGCCTGCATCGCTCCCGCCAGCCCCGCCGCCAAACACCATCTCGCCAGCCTGTTCATGCCGCGCCTTCTCCCTTGCTCTGCCTCGCCGCCTGGTTTTCCACACCGTGGAAAACTTTTTTCCATGCCGTGGAAAATCCGGGCCCCGGCCGTCTAAATCTCTCTCAACCTACCTCAATCTTTTCCACCCTGTGGAAACTTTTTTCCACGGTGTGGAAAATTCCGCCCCGGCGCCGGCCCCGGCCTAGGGAGCCTGCAGCAAGGCGCGAATCACGCCGTACCAGGCGCCCGTGGAGGCGTTGGTGACCGTCATCGTCCCTCCGGACCCCGGAGCGCCCCACCCTATGTTGGTCGTGTGGATCACCTCGCCCGTCAGATCCGTGCAGTATTCCATCTGGTAGTACCGCCCGGTGCTGGCCGGGAAGGTGAACCGGATTTCCCCCGTCTCTTCGCCCGCTTCCGGCGCGATGACATACTGGCCCGCCAGGCTCAGCACGTCGCCCGCGTTGTCCGGATCGGTGTCCGCGAGATATTCCTGATAGGTCGTCATCCCGTCGCCGTCCGCATCCTCGCCCGGCCCGAAATCCGTGTTGCCCGGATCCTGCCACTGCTCCTCCACCCATTCCTGGAAGGCGTTGGTCGCCGCCACCGAATTCACCGTCACCGTCATCGCCACCGGCGAACTCTCCCCGTCCTTGTCCGCCGCCGTGAACGAAAAGACCGCCGTGCCCACCTCGGCCACCGTGGGATAGAACAGGAAGTAGCCCGTGCCCGTGTCCATGTCCCACGTGTTGGTGTCCACCGCGCTCGTGCAGGCGTAGGACAGGATGGAATCTCCGTCCGTCGCCGTCGCCGTCACCGTGTAGTCCAGGCTCCCGCCCGCCAGCACAAGCTGCCGGGAAATCGGATCCACCACCGGCGGCGTCCCGCCTCCCCCGGATGCGGCCGTCGTCACGCTGGCCACGTCGGAATTCGCACCGGTCCCGGCGGCATTGACCGCGCGAACGCGGAAGGAATAAGTCACGCCCGTCGTCAATCCCGTCACGGCCTGGCCCGTGCCGGAAATCGTCCGGTTGGAATAGCCCGCGACATAGGCGGGTCCGCCCCCCGCGCTCCAGCCCTTGACCACCAGATTGGTCACGCCTACGCCCTTGTTGCCGCCCGCTCCCAGCGTTTGCCAGCGGATGCGCGTCTGGTCGTTGCCGAGATTGGCCGTGTTCGTCACCGGGGGCAGGGCCACCATGCTGTTGACCGCCGGCGCCACGACGCCGATCGTCGTCCACGTGCTGCCGTTGTCGCCCGAAATCGACACGGTGATGTTGGTCGAACCGGCCGTCGTGCCGCCGTAGGTGCGCGCTGTTATCTCGACGGTCAGATTGGTGAATCCCACCGTGGAAAAGGCGGGCGACACGATTTCCGATGTGGCTTGCAGCAGTTGGGCGTAGGTCGTACCGGCAATGGCCACGGCAGTCCAGCCGTCACTCGTGACGGTGCTGGCCATGCCCGGATTGCTCGCCAGGACCGACTGCGTGCTCGCGCCGCCGCCGGAGAAGGTGGCGTTGGTGCCAACGTCGAGCCGGTAGCTGGTCGCATTGAGCACCGAACTCCACGCCGCGGTGAAGCCCGTGGCGTTCGTCGCGCTGGCCCAGATGGACGCCGGCGCGCCGGGAACGCCCGCCGCCACCGAGACACTGACGATCTGCGTGACCGTGCCCGCCGCATTGGCCGCCGTGAAGGTGAACGTTTGCGTGCCCACATCGGTCTCGGGAGGCTCATACGTGCAATACCCCGTGGCCTCCTCGAAAAGATAACTTCCCGCCCCGGCCGTCGTGCCCTGCAGCGCCAGGGTGGGCGCCGGATAGCCGCCGGCCACCGTCACCGTGAAATCGACCAGTTCGCCGGACACGGCGGACACCGGGCCCGGATTCGCGCCAAAGACCGGCAACGTCGCCGGCAGGTCGCTGACGGTGACGTTGACCACCTGCGTGACCGTGCCGGCCGCGTTGGCGGCGGTGAACGTGAAGGACTGCGGTCCGATGTCGTCGTTGATCGGCGTATAGATCAATTCTCCCGTCGCGGGAATAAAACTGAATTCGCCCGACACCGTCTCGCCCGTCAGCGCCAGCGTGGGCGCCGGCGTGCCGGAGGCCGTCACCGTGAAGGTGCGCTCCACGGTCGTCGTGGCCCCGAACGAGGACGCACTGGTGAACGCCGGCCCCGTCGCCGACGTCACGCCCACGGTCACCGTCTGGTACACCACGCCCGAACCGTTGCTGGCCGAGAACGTGAACGTGCGCGTGCCCACGTCCGCCTGCGGTGGCACGTAGATGCAATCGCCCGTAGCTTCCTCGAACACATAGCTTCCCGCCCCGGCCGTCGTGGATTCCAGCCGCAAGGCCGGCGCCGGGCTGCCCGACGCGCCGATGGTGAACGCGACGTCCACGCCCGCCGTCGTCGCCAACGGACCGGGGTTCGCATTGAACGTCGGCGCGACGAGGGCCGTCAAGGTCGTCACGTTCGCGACGGAGGAATTGGCGCTCGTGCCCCCGGAATTGGTGGCACGCACGCGGAAATAGTAGGTCGCGCCCGGCGTTAGCCCCGACACGGCCTGGCTCGTGCCGGAAACCGTCAGGTTCGAATAGCCGGAGACGAAGGAGGGGGTTCCTCCGCCCATCGCCGTCACGCTGATATCGTGCACATATATCGCCGCGGAAGGCGAGGCGAGGCGCAGCTGAATGCCGGAATCCCCGCTGTTCAAATCGTGCGTAAAGGCCGCACCCGTGCTGCCAATGCCGGTCCACGTGGTGAGATCAACCCAGGTGCTGCCGTTGTATCGCTGCAGATTCACCGACCGGCCGGCACCGCCTGCCGCGATGTTCATCGTGACGGTTCCCACCGTATCGAGGGCAGGCAGTTCCAATATGCCCGTGGAAGCTTGCAGTTGCACACGCCCGACAGTGCCAACCCCGCTTGCACTCGCCGCAGGCGAGACCATGCATGCGGTCATGTTCACCGTTCCCGCCGGAATGGTTTGCGTCCATGCCCCGTACGAGGTACGGGCCGTCCAGCTCTGGATGTTTTCCAAAATTTGCGAGCCCCCGGATCCGCTGCCGCCAAAGCTGCTGTTGGTGGCGACGTCGAGCCGGTAGCCCGTGGCAGCGGCCGGGGCGCTCCAGGCGGCCGTGAAAGATACGGTACTCGTCGCGCTAGCCCAGACCGAAGACGGCGCCTGCGGCGGCGCGAGAGTCACCGTCGCGCTGACGGTCTGGGTTGCGGAGCCCTGCGTATTGGTGGCGACAAAGGTGAACGTCTCCGTGCCCACATCGGCCGTCGGCGGCGTATAGGTCAGGATACCCGTGGCGGCCACAAAGCTGTAACTGCCCGCCGTGGCGGTAGAGCTTTGCAGCGCCAGCACCGGAGTCGGAGAACCGCTGGCCGTCACGGTGTGGGTCCGCGCCACGCCGGTCGTTGCGCCGAACGAGGACGCGCTGGTGAACGACGGCGCCGACAGCGCCGGCACATCCTTGGGCATCTTCAACGCGGGATCGCCCAGCAGGTTCACGCCGAACTGGATCCAGCGCTCGCAGTCGTCGGTGCCCGACAGACTGGCCATGTCAGCCTTGTGCATCGCGAACGCAAGGCCAATCGTGCGGTTGGTCGTCTCGTACATCCGCTTGTAGAACTTGTAGGCATAGACCGTGGAGGGACCGCCATTGGCGGTATTGCTGGCCGGAGCCTCGTCCGGTTCCCCCCAGCCATAACGTGCACAACCCATGTAGGCCAATGCACCGCCTCGCGGACGGGAATTGCGGAGGAAGGCCTCGGCCAGGCAGGGCTCCGTCGTGTAGTTGTAGCCGTCGATGTTGTTGCTGTTCTTGTCGAAATGCCCCGTCAGGCACGCGTCGGTGTAGACGAACGCCGTCAGTCCCGTCTGCGCCGTGGCGTCGGCCGTATCGAAGGCGCCCGATTCCAGCCCCCACTCCTGCGGTGCGCCGTGGCCCGAAAACATCAGATGCGTGTAGTTCTGGTTGAATTTCGACGCCGTGTTCGCCGAACTTTGCGAATAGTCGCCGCAGGACGTGCTGTCCCAGGACGTGAGCGTGTCGCACATGACGCTGACCTGGGCCGGCCAATAGGACCGGATCCCGTCGCGGTACAGCCGCCGCAGCCACGCCTCGGAATCGCTGACGGAATTGTGCGCGGGGCTCGTCGAGCGGAAGCCCGCGTGCCCGTCGATCGTCACGTCATCGCTCGGCCGATCGGTGCCGGTATACGTGTCCCAGGCATAGGGCCCGCCCAGGATGATCTTGTTCGTCACGCTCCAGCCGGTTTCGTAGATCTGCACCCGGCCCAGGTAGCTGGTGACATTGGCGGCCGTCCGCACTGGCAGACGCCCCACGATCACGTCGTAGGCCAAGTCCACGCTGTCGGTCGTCTCCCCGTAGGTGGTGTCGCCATCGCCATTCCAACTGCCGCCCAGCCCGGAATAATACAGGTCGGTCGGCATCGTCAGTTCTGTATCGCCGGCCGCGCTCACCTTGCAGCCCCGCACCGGCACGATCGTGTCGTCGCCGCCCAGCAGCACCATCGTCGTGCCCAAGGTCGCCACGGAATTGCTGATGCATGCGCGGATTTTCGCTTGCAGGTCAGCCCCGGAATAGTCGGCCCCGATGGTATTGGTCGTCAGCACGCGCGTCGTATAGCCGCCGCCGGCGCTCGACGCCCGATAGTCCGCCACCTGCTGGAAGGCATTGCTGAGCGCCGCGGACGTGATGATCAGATAATCCAGGGAGGCCCTGGGTACGATGGTTTTCACCGTCGGGGCGAAGTCCGCCTTTGCTTCCGGATTCACCACGAGACTGTCCACCAGCGGCCCGAACAGACTGGCCTGCTTGGGTAAAATGGATTTCGCCGCAACCGGCGCGTCGTAGCTCACCGTCACGGTCACCTTTTCTCGCAGGTAAAGCTTCTTTTCCACGCCCACGTAGGCCAGCGGATTCACGCGCACGGACACGAACTGGTAGCCCTGCATGTCGTGGTCGCCTTGGTAGGTCGCGATTTCGGCGGGCCAGGCGGCGGCGCTCGCATAGCGGTCGTTCGCGGGCACGAACGCCGGACGGGCCTTGCTCTTGGGACTGCGCGGCTGCGCCGGATACGGGGTGATCCCCTCGGCCAGCAGGGTCCAGTCTCCGCTCGCGGAAACGGAAACGTTCTGCGCGCCCGCCGGCAACAGGACGTTCGCGAACTTCGCCGGAATCGACGGCGCGCCGGCTTCATCCACC
>CAYODC010000015.1:0-2083 GCA_964402575.1 uncultured Verrucomicrobiota bacterium | reverse complement strand
GTGTATTCGCCCGCCGCAACCAGTTCCACGTCGGCCGCGGAAAACGTGAAATCCACGCTCAGTTCCGCCGCTCCAACCATGCCCGCCCAGCACAACCCGAGGCACCACAACCCGATTTTTTTCATGTTCCGCTCCAGCCGTTTTGAATTAACGCTATTTGAACAAATATAACGCTGCCGGCCGGCGGAAGACCAAATGAAAAGAAGACGGGAAAATGGATCGTTCTACTTGGCGGACATCCCCCTCGGCTTCCAAAGCAGGAACACCCATCGAATCAATGGGATAGGAATTCGATTGCGGGGCTCCTTCGCCCGGCGCTCCGCCAACCGCATGTGCCGAAAAGCTCGGTCAAGCGAAGAACGGATACAAGCCCGCCAGCGCGCCGAGCGTTCCTTCGACCAGCAGGCGGCCGCGGCGGCCGTGCGCCGGGTTCAAGTGGTATTCCTCCAGCAAAAACGGCAAGCGCATGGGCAGATAGAAAAAAAGAAACACGGCGGCGAAGATCGGCATCACGACCAGCCGTTCGGCCAGCGAATTCCATTCCAGCTCGTCCAGATTGAGGATCGCGCCCCACCAGGCCGTGTAGGCCACCGCGCCGTACGCCAACAGCAGGACGTCCGCCAGCCACTCCTTCCAATGGCCGGGCGCTTCGGGCGCCGCCTCGTTCCCGCCCGCCGCCATCAGCCCGACGAATTCCTTCACGACCAGCGCCACGATCACCGCGCCCCACCAGCCCGAGGCTTCGTCCGCACCCCCGCCGACCGCGCCCCAGCAATCCAGCGCCAGCATGCCCAGGAAAACCGTCACGATCACGTGGCCGATGCCGACCGCGGAGAACATCGCCAGCATCGGTCCTTGCGGAACGAACCCGGCATCGGCGTTGCGGCGGCGCAGGAAGCGCATTTTCCAGTGCAAGCCCAGCGGTTCGATCAGCAGCACCGCCAGCAGCAGGAGGCCCGGCAGCCACAGCGGCTCTTCCGCCGCCAATCCCGCCCGCAACGCCTGGGCCAGCGGCGGCGCGCCCACGGCCACGTAGAGGTAGAACGCCGCCGAAACGGCATGCTGCCCGATCCACGTCCCGATGCGTCCGGCCGGTTTCACGGCTGTCTTTGTACCACACGCCGCGCCCGCCGCCAAGCCGCGGTCGGGCGTAATGAAATTTTCATTCCCAACGCCGTGAAAACGGCATACCCTGCGATTATCGGTCAAGGTTTGTCGCCGCGGCCAGACAGGAAAACAAGGAAGCCCATGAAATTCGGCTATTCGCTCACGGCCTCGATGATTGCGCTTTTGGTTCTTCTGGCCGGCCGGCAACCGGCCGCCGCCCAGTCGCCGACGGTCGACGGCCAGCTCGACGCCGAGTTCTACGGCGCCCCTCTGGCCGTGCAGGACACGCCGACGGCCTTCGGCAACGCCACCAACGGCCACCGCCGCTTCGCCGTGCAGGGCTCCGAACTGGATGCCGCCTACGCGCGCGTTTCCGATGGCTACCTTTATCTGTTCATCGCCGGCAACCTCGAGACCGCCGGCCAGGGTCTGACCTGGTCCGTCGGCAACCTGAACAAGCTGGACATCTTCGTCGATGCCATCCCGGGCGGCCAAAACAGCCTGCGCGGCGACAACGCGGACGTGGACGGCGGCGCGCTGGGCTCCATGGGCCATTGGGACACCAACAACGTCGGCCTGCGCTTCGACACCGGCTTCGAGGCGGACTTCTACCTGACGTTCTGCAACCGCACCGAAGTGGTGCCCTATTTCGATCCGCCCCAGGTCGAGGCCTGGCGGGGCTATCTCTACTACGCCACGCTGCCCACCGGCGGCGGCGGCGCGGCCCGGACGCTCGGCATCGCCCAGGACCCCACCCACACCGGATTCGTCACCACCTTCACCTTCACCAACGGCGTGCGGCTCGGATTCGACAACTCCAACGTCGGCGGCGTTTGGGGCACCGGCGATCCCAACGAGACGAACACCTCGCTGGCCGCCGGCGTGACCACCGGCCTCGAACTGGCGCTGCCGATCGAATTGTTCGCCGACGGCGCCGGCGCGCTCAACGAAACCATCCGCATCGCCGCCTTCGTGA
>CAYODC010000014.1:19953-20224 GCA_964402575.1 uncultured Verrucomicrobiota bacterium | reverse complement strand
CACCGCTTGCCGACGACCCCCATCCGGCGTAAGGTGGTCGTAGCCACATCCGGAGGTGCCCCATGAAACTACTTGCCGCTTTGGACCTGTCCTCCTCGACCCCCGCCGTCCTCCGCGAAGCCCGCGCCTGGACCCTCCGCACCGGCGGCGAACTCATCCTGCTGCATGTCGCCGAGCCCGACCCCGACTTCGTCGGATACGCGGCCGGCCCCGACACCGTCCGCGACGCCATCCGCAAGGGGCTGAACTACATCCCGGAGGACCGCCGCCG
>CAYODC010000014.1:0-19943 GCA_964402575.1 uncultured Verrucomicrobiota bacterium | reverse complement strand
TCGCCCGATGCCGATGACGCGCGGCGCAACCTCGAAGGTAATCCTTGCCAATCTGCAACCGCGCGAGCTCAACAGGCTGATCTGGCCGCGCACGTCCGCCACCGAACTGCGCAAGGACGGCCTCAACGCCACCGCCCTGCTCGTGCAAGGCCCCACCGCCGAAATGATCCTGCGCGAAGCCGACCGCCTCCATGCCGACGTCATCCTCATGGGCACCCGCGCCCACGGCTCCCTGCGCGAACTGTTCGTCGGCAGCACCAGCAAAGGCGTCCTGCGCCAATCCACCCGCCCCGTCCTGCTCATCCCCCCTCACGACACCCCCTGACCCCTCCCCGCGGATTTTTCCACGGTGTGGAAAACTTTTTTCCACACCATGGAAAACCGCTCGGCCAAGACCCCGTCCGCCCCCCCCCCGCCCCGCGCGGACTATTGGCCGGCCTTGATCTCGTCCCAGAGCCGGGCGTATTTGGCATTGCCCTCGCCCAGGTCCGCAATCATCTCCAGCTTCTCCACCACCTCCGCGGGCGGGAACAGGATCGGATCCTCGCGAATCTCCCGCGCCAGATACGGATAGCTCGCCTCGTTGGGACACAGGTAGTAGATGAATTCGGTCAGCTCCGCCGCCACCTCGGGATCCAGCACGAAATTGATGAACCGGTGCGCCAGCTCCACCTGCTCCGCCCCCGTGGGGATGACCATGTCGTCGAAGCTCAGCGCCGCCCCCTCCTCCGGAATCACGATCTGGATGTCCTCGTTCTCGGACTGCACCAGCATCAGGTCTCCGCTGTAGCCATGGGTCAGCAGGAACTCGCCCGAAGCCAGCCCCGTCTTGTATTGCTCGTTCTCGAACTTGGCGATGTTCCGCTTCCAGCGCAGCACAACTTCCTTGGCAGCCGCCAGCTCGGCGTCGTCCAGGGTGTTGAGACTGAAGCCCAGGGACTTCAGGGCGGCGCCAATGGTCTCCCTGTAGTCGTTCAGCAGCGTCATGCGCCCCTTGAGATCCTCGCGGTCGAGCATCGTCCAGGAAGGTTCCGCATTCTCGACGCGGCTGCCCAGATAGCCCAGCCCCGTGACCGACACCGTATAGGGCACGCTGTGGTCGAGGGCCTGATCGAACGCCATGTCGAGATAGGCCGAATCCAGGTTGCGCAGATTCGGCAGCTTCGAGTGGTCCAGCGCCCGCAGCATGCCCTGTTGGTGCATGATGCGCACCATGTAGCTGCTGGGAAACAACAGGTCGTAGCCCGACGCCCCCGCCTTCAGCTTGGCGTACATGGCTTCGTTCGAATCATACGTGTCAATCACCACCCGGCACTGGTTCTCGCGCTCGAACCGCTGGATCAGCTCGGGCTTGACGTAGTCCGACCACGTATACATGTGCAGCACCGGCTTCTTTTCCGCGCAGCCACCCGCGCACGCCAGCAGCAGGGCGCAAGCCCCGGCCATCCACGTTCGGTTGTTCATGGTGTTCGTCTCCTTGCGTTATTGGACGGGCTTCCAACCATTTCCCGTATTGATACGATCGTGACACAGCCCGGCACGCAACGCAACCCCCGAAGCACCATTGCGGCGGTCCTCCATGAGGTCAACGACGACGGAGACGTGTTCGGCGGCGACGGACGGCCGTGGATGCTTTTTTGTACTGTCCGTGCCGACAGGCCAGGCTTCCCCCTCCCGCGTCTCGACGTATTCTCGGGCCAGCTCCATGAACCGGGCACGCCCCTGCGTGCCTTGACGGACCGTCTCGACCAGGGCCGGCCGGGACCCGGCGCGTCTCGTGGCGTCCGTTCTACCGCTGCTACCGCTTGCCCCCCGTGACCCGGCCACCCGGGTGCCGCTCCGACCATACAGAACACAAGCCCTTTTCTGGCTTTCGTCAGAAATCCCTCACGCCCCCATCGGCGGAAATATTCCAGCCCACGCATGGGGAAGCACCTCCGGGTCTTCCGACAGAAGATAATTGGCATTGACAGGTCGAGTCGATTCCAGAACTCTCTTTGCACAATCCTCCCCCTGCCAAAAAGGTGACCGATGCCCGACATTGAACTTTCCGTGGTGATGCCGTGCCTGAACGAAGCCGACACGCTGGAGGCTTGTATCCGGAAGGCGCAATCCACTCTTCGCATTCAGGATATATCCGGAGAAGTCCTCGTGGCGGACAACGGGAGCACCGACGCCTCTACGGAAATCGCCGAACGCTGCGGGGCGCGGCTCATTCGAGTTCCCCAGCATGATAATCCCCAGCAAAACGGCTATGGAAATGGGCTGATGGCGGGCATTGCCGCTGCCCAAGGCCGCTATATCCTCATGGGCGATTCCGACGCCAGTTACGACTTCTGCGAAATTCCTCGTTTTCTGGAGAAGCTCCGCGAGGGCTTCGACCTAGTGATCGGCTGCCGCCTGCCTTCCGGAGGCGGGCGAATTGTGCACGGTGCCATGCCGTGGTCCCACCGCTGGATTGGAAACCCGCTTTTCTCCCTGCTGGTTCGCCGGTGGTTCGGCGTCGGCATCACCGACGTCAACTGCGGGATGCGGGCGTTTCGAAAGGAGTGGCATCGCTCGATTGACCAGCGATGCACGGGAATGGAATTCGCCGCCGAAATGATCATCAAGGCGGGATTGTTTCACGCCACCATCGCAGAAGTTCCAATCACGCTGTCGCCCGACGGACGCCGCTCCCGCGCGCCCCATCTCAAGACGTTCCGGGATGGCTGGCGCATCCTGAGGCACTTGTTCCTTTACAGTCCGAGCTGGCTGTATCTCTTCCCGGGATTGGGCCTGATTCTGGCGGGCGTCGTGGGAAGCGGGCTCGCCCTGTTCGGAGTGCGAATCGGACAGGCTGCGTTTGACGCGCACACTCTTCTGTTTTCAACAGCGTTCATCCTGTGCGGCTATCAGGCCGTTCTCTTCTCCATCCTCGCCAAGACGTTTGCCACCAATGAGGGCCTGATGCCGTCCCCCCCTTGGTTTCTCGGGTTCTACCGGGTGTTCACGCTGGAACGCGGGTTGATCTTGGGCATAACAGGCGTGCTCGCCGGATTCATCTGTGCAGGATGGACCTTGTGGACTTGGGCCCAGGCGGATTTCGGCCCCCTCAGCTATGCCCGGATGATGCGCGTGGCCATTCCCGGCGTGTTGTTCCTGGTGTTGGGATTCCAGACCATCTTTTCCAGTTTCTTTGGCAGCGTGCTGGGCATGGGCAAACGATAGTCCCTACTCCGGCTCCGATCCATTCAATCGATCGAGACCGTTACCCGCGGTCTCGGTTCGATCGAATACATATAACGCCCGACCGGGAAAAGCCTTGCGCAGACAATCGATCGAGCCGTCAAGATGACGGGCGTAGATCACGCTTTTCGCCAACAACGGATCGTTATGGATGAATCCCGACGAATAGAAAAAAGACGCGCCGTCGTCAGGGGCGATCATCACCACGGCCTGGGTCAAGCCCGCTTGCCGAACCATCTGCTCAACCCGAGGCGAGCATTCCTCGTAGTCCTTCCCGTATTTGGGAATCAGATACAGGGGCCAATAGTAAAGCGCGGCGTAGAGATAAAACGCAGCCATCAGCAAGAAAACCATCTGGAGGGCCAATCCCTTCCTGGCTGGACTTTTCCAGAGTCCAATCAGATTTCGAATCCCGCGCAGGGTCAGATAGACGACAAAAGGCAGAATGAGAAAATAATACCGCGCCTCCAGTTCCGCGTGATAGTCATAGAAAAAATAGAAGCCGATTCCCACTGCCGTCCCGATCACCGATAGAAACAATAGCCGCCCGTCCCGGCGAATAAAGGCAAACGGCACAAACAGCAGCGAGCACGGCCAACCGAAAAACGAACCGTTGACCCGGTCCAGATTCCAGATCAGCAAGGAAAAAGCCTCTCTCCATCCAAAGGTCGAAGAAAGGCCCCAATGCCCCTGGAACGCCGGACGCAATGCGTCGCCTTGAGTAAAACCATATCCGATGGCAAAGGGACTACCATACAGCGTCAAGTTCCATACCGCCCAAAATCCCAGAACGGGAACGGAACCAAGGAAAAGGCACGGGAGACTCCGGAAAATCCCCCTCCATCGCGTACCGTCAAAGGAAAGGAGAAATATGAAGCCGATCAATCCAATCAGGACAAACTCGTGGGGCCGCGTCATGGCGGACGCCGCCAACAGGAATCCGCCTGCGCTGGTCCAGAAGCAGTTTCTGGTCCCATTCCCCCCATTCAGCCCACGAAACCAACCATACACGCCGCCGATGATACATGTCATGGCGCTGACATGCGACATGTAGGAGCCGCTGAGGAGAAGGGCCAGAGGGGAAAGCGCCAGCAAAAACATCCCCGTTCCCGCGCCTGCCCGACCCTCAGCCCGGTCCAGGAATTGCCCCAGCGTGATGATGGACGCCAGCCAACATAGCGGCAGCGTCCATTTCAAACAGCCCAGCGCCATGCCGCCCGCCAGTAAAAGCGAATGTCCCGGCGTGTATTTCGTAAACCACTTGCCTGAACTTGTCATCACGACGTGGGGCTGCCAGAAAGCATCCGGACACTCCGGTGCCGGAACATACATCCGGCCCAAGGTGAAAATCTTAGCCTGGAATAAATGACTTGTCGCGTCCGTCACGTGGGGTATGCCATTGAAGATCCCTTCCTGCACGGCATAGCTGAGCAGGCATCCCAGCAGCCCCGCAACCGCGGCCACTTGCCAAAAGGGCCATTCTCGCATATGCCGCAACACCCGCTGCGCATCAACCCATCCGACAAGCGCGGCGGCAAGTCCCAGCGCTATGCCCAATTTGATCTGTCCCATCTGAATCAGTCCCGCGTAGGCGTCCGACAATATCCCATCGTCTGAAAACAGAGCAGCCAGTGCTTGCGCGGGATAGAGACCGCTCGCCGAACACAACAGGATGGTAGCACCCCCGCCGCACGTTGCCAGCGCCGCAGTCATCCGGGGATGGGCCCCCATCCACACATGAACGCGGAACCTCATCGTCCTCCCCCCTTCGGCGCCGCGGCCAGCCTGGAATAGAATTCGGCAAAGGCGGCCAAAATCAAGGTTGGCGCATGACGCCGTTCCACTATGTCCCGACTAAGCTGGCTCACGGCCACCGCCCCGGAATCCCGCAAAAGCGCTGTCCACGCGCGAGCGACGGCATCGACCGATGCCGTCGCCGGCACCAGTCGGCCCGTGACACCGTCCCGCACTAGTTCCCGGTTTCCGCCACAATCCGTCGCCAGCACGGGCAAACCGGCGGCCATGTATTCGAGAATGGTATTGGATAGCCCTTCATTGCGAGTCGGGACCAGGGCCCCGATCTCGACATGTTTCAGCAATGCTGGGACCTCCTTGACTTCCCCCAGAAAACAAACGGAGCTCTCCACTCCCAGTCGATTGGCCTGCATCCGCAGCTTCGGCATCTCCGGTCCATCGCCGGCCACGACCAGTACCGCATTCGGAATCTCTCTCCTCACCCACGGCAACGCTCCGATCAGCAACCCGGTGTTTTTCTCCGGATCCAGCCGGTTCACCACCACCAGGCGCCGGCCGGCGGGCAACTGATCAGCCTGGGAATAGGGGGCCCGGGACAGTTCATCGAATTCCTCCAGATCCAGCAGATTCGGCAGCACCACGACCTTGTCAGGCGAAAGTCCATGAGTCACAAAATGGTCCCGTATGATTTCCGCATTGGCGACCACCCGGACGGCCGCGGCGTCGGCACGCCGCATCAAGACCATTTTCCACGCCGGATAGATCTGGCCCAGGTCGCGGCGGCTCGTCACCAACTTCACTCCCGCCCGCCGCGCGGCAAACTGGCCGAAAATCGCGGCATCCGCATCCCACGCATGCAGAATGTCCACCTGCATCTCCCGCAGCCAGTTTGCCAAGCGACTGATTTCCCGCCAGGTTGACCTCCGAAACGCATGTCGAATGCCCACCTCGTGAACCGGTCCACAGGCGGCCTCTACCCCCTCCACAAAAAATCCCCGGCGGTGAAACACCGCAACCCGGTGGAGCATCCCCCGTTTTGCCAGTCCCATCGCCACCCGGGCGCACTGGCCTTCCGTTCCCCCGCGGATCAGATCAAACACCAGATGGGCTATCCGGGGAGAGGTCATGGACGGCACACCTCATGCCTGACTATCCGATGTCCCATGTCCCATGTCCCATGTCCAAGGGAATGCCATCCGCGTCCATCCGTCCCGACTCTGCACGAGGTCGGAATCCGTGGTTCACTTGTCCGAATGTTGGTCATTGGATATTGGGTGTTTGATATTGGATATTGATTCTTGTTCTCTCTCCAGCAAGGGTTTCACTTTCTGCCAAAGTTCTTCCGCCGCCAGCCGAATTCCCGCGTCGTTCCAATGCGTGTCGTCCCGCCAATACAGGCGTTGTCCCGACGCGGTCACCTCCCGGAAAACCGGCATCAGATCCACGGCAGTCACTCCTTTCGCCGTCAAACCCGACGCAATCGCGCCTAATAAATCCACACTGTCCGTCAATGCTTGGCGGTGACGGGCCGGCAGTGCATCCTGGTGCACCTGCTCCTTTTCGGGCACCAGCAGCACCACCAGTTCCATCCCCCGTTCCCGCAACCCGCGGGCCACTTGCTCCACGATTTTCACCACAACCGGCGCATCCGTTTCCGGCGCCAGAAACGGCAAAACACGCAGATTCTCCCCGTAAAACAACATCGGCCCGAAACGGGGATCATCCGCCCCCATCACTTCGGACGGCCACTCCCGGAAAACTCCCAGTTGGATTTGCCGCCATGCCTTCCGGCTGAAATAGGCCACCAGCGAGGTGTTGGGCCAGGCGCTCCTCAACGCGGAGGGCGCCAGATGGTCCCACAAGATTCCGGAGGGCTTGGTGCCCGGTGCGGCTTCCGTCGCCATGGACCGATCGAACCACGCCGCTACTGCCTGCCGCTGGAACAGCGGCGCCCCCAATTCCCGCGCCGTCAGGTTCCAGACCACGACTTGCGGCGGCGGATCGAACCGATCGGAAGCGATGAACCGGCGCAATTCCAGAAAAGGACCAGTACCCGGCCGGGCATGGTTGTAGACGCGGACGCCACCGGCCACGGCCAGCGCCTGGGCGACAGTCTGCGTGCCCAGCGAGACCATGAAACTGTCGCCGACCATCAGGACCGGGCAGTACCTTTCTCCCGGCGTCGAGGCATTGAAATAGCCCCATGGATCCATCGGTTGAACAGTTTCCGGATGGAATTCCGCGTAGCGAGCCGCCTTGCCGGGAAACGGCAACATCTGCGTCAAGCCGGCCCCGGTTTGCGCGGGAAGCGTCCGAACCCGCGGTGCCGCCGAACCCGCCGCCGTCGGGACGGGACCGGTGGATGGCCACCAGACCTCCTGCCAGCGGAACATGCCGAACCGGGCCACCCAATCGCCGGCCAGCAGCAGAAATCCTGCCATCAGCCAAACGCCAACCCACGCCCTCCTCCGGCCGGGATGGGCGCCCTCGAAGACGTCAAGCAATTCAGGATGGTTTTGAGGATCGGCCATGGCTGTTCAGAACTGAAAATACAGGAAAGGCGAACTCGTATTGACAAGGAAAACCGCCACGCACAGCGCAAACAGGGCCAACAGAGCCGCCGCCAACCAGCCACTCGGCCGCCAGCGGATTTCCCACGTATTGCGGGCGGCAAACGTCAACCCCAGCCCCAACGCCAACATTCCCCAGTTGAGGACTCCCGTTCCCGCCAGTGGCCAAACCGTGCCCCACCCATTGCCTCCCGCCAGCCCCGAGATCATTCGCCCCGCCCCGGTCAATGTCGGCGCACGGAACAACACCCACCCGATCATGACCAGCACGAAACAGACGACCATCTGCAACGGCCTAGGCAACGCCCACGCCAATCCGCGCTTGCCCAGCATCCGTTCTCCCGCCAGAAGCATCCCGTGGTAGGCCCCCCACAGCAGGAATGTCCAGTTCGCCCCATGCCACAGCCCCCCCAGCAGCATCGTGAGGAATAGATTGACGTAGGTCCTGACGGGCCCGCGCCGATTACCACCCAATGGGACATACAGATAGTCCCGCAGCCATGAGGACAGCGAGATGTGCCAGCGGCGCCAAAACTCCGTGATGGAAACCGATTTGTACGGCGAGTGGAAATTCTGCGGAAACTGGAACCCCAGCAGGAGCCCCAATCCGACCGCCATGTCCGAGTAGCCGCTGAAATCAAAGTAGATCTGGAGCGTATAGGCCAGCAGCCCCGTCCACGCCCCGGCCAATCCGGGCGCCGCCTGGGCAAATGCCCAATCAGCCATCGGCGCCATTGCGTCCGCCAACAGGACTTTCTTCGCCAATCCCAGCACGAATAGCACGATGCCGGCCCCCGCCTTGGCCCAAGTGTGACTTCGCTGCCGCAATTGACGATCAATCTCGTGATACCGCACGATGGGACCCGCCACCAACTGGGGGAACAGCGACACATAGCATGCAAAATCAACGAAGCTCCGCGCCGGCCGGGCATGGCCCCGGTAGATGTCGATCGAATAACTCATGGATTGGAACGTGTAGAAGGAAATCCCCACCGGAAGCACCAGGTGCAACAGCGGAACCATTCCGCTATCCGCCCCCAGCCATCCTGACATCCGGTTGATCGTCTCCGCCCCCAGATCATAATACTTGAAAAATCCCAGAATCGTCAGATCACTGCTAATCGATAACCACAGCCAGCGTTTTCGGCCCCTTGGATCCGGGGCGGCGGCGATATGTCCGCCTGCCACGTAATCAATAGCCGTCGTTAGCAGCAGCAGGCCGCAGAACCGGTAGTCCCACCAGCCGTAGAAAACATAGCTGGCGATCGCCAGCCAGCCGTGCCGCCAGGCCTTCGGCAGCAGCAAATAGTACCCCGCCAGCACGGCCGGCAGCAGGAAGAATAAAAATTCGTAAGAGTTGAAAAGCATGACCGTCAGGCCGAAATCCCCGCCAGCCGCTCCATGCGCCCGGCCTCTTCTTCCCGCAAAATATGCACCAATGCCGAGATGGACCCGGCCAGCAGCATCATCGGGGGGTGCCAGGGCAACGGACTAAACGCTCCGCCCACGGCAATCGCCAAACCCTGCATTTGAAAGGTCCAGCCCAGATCTCGTACCGCCGGCCAATGGCCGGCATGTCGACGCACCCAACCGCCCCCCAAAAAGATCAACCCCACAAATCCTATGTAGAGCCCCATGCCAAATATTCCCATCTGGCGGCCCGCCATCAATATTTCGCAGTGCACCTGGCCACTGGCCATGGGAAATCGATCAACGTACTTTGTCTGGTCCGGCCATATGCCAACGCCAAACAAAGGATAGGTCTTGATTAAAGCCCATGTGTCCCGGTTTTTCGCCCGCCGTTCATCCGCGCTTTGCTCATCCTGGCTCAGGGGCCCCGGTTCCTTGTCTTTTTCTTCGGCCCCCAAGAAGGAGGCAATCGATTCGGGAATGGTTCGAAACCGGGCCCGGTTTTTCTCCCCCGTCATGGGGTAGAGCAACATAACGGCCAACATCACCACAAGAAGAGTCTTCCAGCGCTGCCTCCCGTAGTGCGGCACCAGGAACAGCCCAATCGCCACCAGCGTAACCATCCCTGTTCGACTTCCCGTTTCAAAGATGATCCACACCGACAGCAAGGCGCAGGTCAAAAAGAACAACCGCGCCAGTCTCCTGGAAGACTGCTGATAGGCATATAGATACAGCGGCAGCATCACGCACATCATGTAGGCAAAACCATTGGGGTTTTCAATCAGACCCACCGCGGCCCCCATGAGCCGATCTCCGGCATACGTTGCCCCGGCCCGGGAAAGTTGGACACCTGCCTTCACCCACCACAGCGTGGCAAACAAGGTCGTCATCTGAACCGCCCAAACCCGCTCGACCGATGTCGCCATCGCTTCCACCATGATCAAGAGCAGGGCATTCTTGACAATGACATCCAGATAGGAATTCCATGCCGACGAAATCTGATAGACCCCGAAATGCTGCGACAGAGTCGCAAATAGAAGAAGCAAAAACGCCAGAATCGTTCCCGGACCCAGGCGAATCAAGAACCGCCTGGATTCCAAGCACCCCATGACATGCAGGCAAACGGCAATGATAAACGATAAATTGGCAATCCGCAGCGGCCAGAGAAATGTAAACCGATTCTGCGGCTGCACGAACAGGATGCAGATATACCACAGCAGAAAGCGGAAGCCCCAGAGACTCATGCCGTCCTCCGGCACCGTCTCTGCTCCGCCCCGCGGGTCCGGATGAAACGCGCTTTGCCCATTGCCCCGCTCACTATAGGGAGCCCCCCTCTCCGGAGCAACGGATTTCGCCCAACACGGATTTCTGTAGGCCAGGGCGGTGACCTGGCTGGCTGAATATGTCGATGCCCCTTGTCCAATGAGAACAAAACAGCCGCCACCTCACCGTGGTGGCCTACAGGGCGGTAATAGACGAATCCAAATCCAGTCCCCTCCCACAACCCTGGATGAGATACGCTCATGGTATTTTGGCAGAAATACAGCAAACGACGAATTTCCACGAAGTTTTACCCGAAACCCCCTCCTTGCGCGCGACACCTTCGTCGGCTACTCTTCTTTCGGCATCTCGACTTAAACAATGGATCCAAACCAAGAGCAAGTAAATGATAAAGGCCAGACTTAAAGCGACCTTAATTCAGTCTGGGTTGCTGCGGATATGGAACCGCCACCTCGGCGGCAATCGCGTCCGCGTCCTCGGCACCGGCAACCAACTTCAAATCGGCCAGTCTCTTTTGACCCACACCCGTATCCGGATCGAGGGACAAAACAACCTCGTCTCCATCGGCGACGGTTGCCGCCTGCACGACCTGAAAATCATCGCGGTCGGCGAAAATCTCCGGGTGGACATCGCCGACCATTGCCAACTGCGCGGCAAAATCAAGGCGGAAGACGTCGGCAGCCAAATCTCGGTCGGAGCTAGGACAACCATGGAAAACGCATATCTTGGTGCCTACGAGGGCGCCTCGATCCTTATCGGGAAGAACTGCATGTTCTCCGATCAGGTGGGCCTGCGAACCGGAGACATGCACTCCATCGTAGAGAAGGCGACCGGCATTCGCCTAAATCCTTCTCGTTCCATATCGATCGGGCCAGGCGTCTGGCTATGCAGGGGGGTCACTGTACTAAAGGGATGCACCATCGGATCCGAAACGGTTGTAGGAGGATATTCCGTCGTGACCGGATCCCTTCCCGATGGCGTCTTGGCTGTCGGCTCGCCCGCCGGGATCGTCCGCAGGGGCATCTCGTGGAAACGGGAGCGCCTCGACACAACCCAATAAGGCGGGCGGCGCAGCGGAAGCATTTTGATTGAATGCGCGCGACGGCGTTCTCGCCTTGCGGGAATTCTCTTCCGGCCACTCCCCGCCCCCCCCCCGAAAAGGTCCGCCCCTTTCCCCTTCCGCAGATCCGCGGCGATCACGGCCCGCTGGATGGTTTCGGAGAGGTTCTCCCCAGCAGCTCGGCATATAGCCATTCATGCCGGTCGCAGATGTCGCGCCAGTCATAGCGTTGCAGGCGACCCCGCTGCGCCTCGCCCATGCGCCGCCGCAAGGCGGCGTCCCGGATGAGGGCCTCCAACTGCCCGGCCATGCCATCGGAATCGCCGAGATCGATCAAAAAGCCGTTCACGCCCTGTTCCACGACGTCTACGCATCCCGGGGCCTTGAAGGAAACCAATGGCAGGCCCGCCGCGCTCGCCTCCACCATGGCCAGCGACAAGCCCTCCAGCAAAGACAGGGACACGTAGACGTCGGCCGCTTTCAGCAGTTCAACGACGCCCCGCGGCGGCAGTTCGTCGTAGGCATGCCCGCCGGTGCCGGGCACGGAGACGCAAATCGCGCGCAGTCGGGCCCGCACTTCGGGCTGTTCGCATTGCCGGAGCACCTCGTCCGTGCCCGTCCCGACCAGCAGCCAAACGAAATCAAGCCCCCGGTCCAGCAGCCGCCGGGCGATCCCGTACAGGGCTTGATAGTTTTTTTGAGGGCTGTGCCGCCCCACGGTAATCAGCGCGACGCCATCCGCGGAGATCCCATGCCTTGCCCGCACCGCCCCGCGATCAACGGAGGACTGCGCGAATCGCTCCAGATCCGCGCCGTTCGGGATCAGGCGTATGGCGGAGTCCGCGACGCCCAACTCCAGATATTCCCGGCGAATGTGCTCGCTGATGGCCACCAGCCGATCCGCCCTCCGGACGCAATCGGCGATGCCTTCCCCGACGTGGGGCCACAGCCGGGCCCCATGGCGGATCTCCGGCAACGACAGGATGTCCCCGCCCTGAGTGGTCAAAACCACCTTGCACCCCATGCCCTTCAGGAAGGGAATGCATAGGATGCCCATCGGATAGGCGACGTGGACATGCCAAACGTCGGGCCGAAAAATCCATTGGATCAGCCGGAGCTGAAGCGCGACTTTGGCCGGGCTGCTTTGCGGATAGCGATACCGTGCGCGATCCCGCAGGGTGAATGTCTTCGGGAGCAAGGGCCAGACCCGATACGGCAGGCGATTGCGCATGGCCATCCAGTTGCCCCACCAAGTCACCAGCAGGGGATTCCAACCCCTTTTTTGCTGCTCGCGCAATAAATTATGCACCGCCACTTCCGCCCCCGCCAGACAAGGCAAGAACCAGGAAGCCAGATGCGCGATTTTCGGAGGGGGAGTTGGGCTCATTTTCATTTTGTCGCAACGGGCCATCGGCATGCACCCGGCCGCGCAAAACCGCCCGGGAGAAGACGGCGGACCCGCGTCTGCCGGAAGCTCGCGCCGAGACCTTCAACCGGCCGCACAGGCCGAGGGGCAGGCGATTTATATTGCATATCGATCAGGATAGCTACATTTTCCAAAAGTCCAATTCTTAACTGGCCGCATCCGCTCCGGACTCGGAGGGTCCATGCTCTTGTCGCAAAAAAAGTTCCGTTTTGATTTGTCTCGATGATATAAACAATGGCATTTTCAACGACAACCATCGGCACCGCTCCTTGCCAGGGGATCCACGTGAATAAACTGACCGTTCTACAAGCCATCATCGACAAGCTCCAGGCCCGGACCTATCTGGAAATCGGGGTGGCGGGAGGGCATAATTTTTGCCCCATTCGAATCCATTCCAAGGTTGCGGTCGATCCCGCATTTCAGATTCCCCTGGCCCGGAAGATCAAATGGCTGGTCCGCGACCCCCGCAATCTATGGGCGCGGTATTTCCAATGCACGAGCGACTCGTATTTCGGGCAGATCGAGCCCGGCAAGAAGTTCGACGTGGTGTTTGTCGACGGCCTGCACACCCATGAACAGTCTTTGACCGACGTTCTGAACGCCCTGAAGCATTTGAATGCCGGCGGGGTGGTGGTCATGCACGATTGCAATCCCCCGTCCGCAGCCGCGGCGCAGCCGGCCCCCTCCTTCGACCAGGCCGCCGGCACGAACATGCCCGGCTGGACCGGACGCTGGTTCGGAGACGTCTGGAAATCCGTTTGCTTCCTGAGAAGCCAGCAGAGCGATCTGAACGTCTTCGTCCTCGACTGCGACTGCGGCCTGGGCATCGTGACGAGAGGCGCCCCCGAAAACCATCTGGCGCTGAGCCTGGACAACCTCCGTGAAATGACCTACGCCGATCTCGCCCGAGACCGGGAACGCCTGCTCAACCTCAAGAGCGAAACGTATTTTTCCGAATTCATCCAGCGCCTGTAGCCGCCGCAAAAAGCATAGCCTCTTTGCCGGGCGGTTGATCAGGCGCGGGCCGATCGCGGGCGCAAGGAGTCCAACGCGATCGGGCCGCGAGGCCGTCCGGCCCGACAAAACAATCTGCTTGATCCGGCGGCCACTCCGCCGGGCCGCCGAGCCCGGGCGCCATCCCCGGCGGGCTTTACCCGCCCCGCCCTCCGAAACGCGAGCGGGCGAGCAGGCATTGACAGTCGAATCGCCGCCGTTTCAGCAGGCGCTTCCCCGCCGTGCGCCACGCGGCCCAGTTCAATTTCCTCCGGACATCTTCAGAACCTATTTTCTCAAATCGAATGCTGTCGTCGTACAGCGCTTCTATCTGGGACGAAGAGGCGCGCCAGCGGCGAACAGGGAACGAATAGAACTCGTAGCGCCCGTCGTCCACGGGAAGGCAATTGATCTCCGGCTGCTGCAAGGGATTGTAGAACCCGAAGAGGGGAAGATGGATTTTGACGGCATCCGACAGCCAGGCGGCGATCCATGAATAGGTGCTCAGGCTTACAACGATATTCCTGGATTTCCGAATGGTCTGGAAATCGTTGATTACGCCCCGGGACGGGATGATCCTTGCTCCCGGAAACGCCTTGAGGATCGCATCGGCATACCGACCTTCTTCAATTTGCCCCATGAACACGGGGTTGAGCCCCGTCTGGCGCACCAGCGCGCGGTAGAAATGAATGGGCAGCGGCCCATAGTCCGGATGTCGGCCCGGAACCAGGATCTCCTCGCCCCGGACGTTGATGACCAGATCGCTTTCGCCGAATCCCGTGGACGAATCGCCCTCCAGAACGAAGTACTTTCCGTTGGTCTCGCGACTCCCCAGGTTTTCCATTTCGAACCCGAGACCTTTGATCCGCACGCCGTTTGTCTTCCCCGCGTTCATCCTTTCGGCGACGTGATGGATGTCGAACATGAGCCCGCCCAAAGCCGGAAACCCCATCTGGACGTCTTCCGGCAACGGCGCAGATAGATGCCAATCCGGCATGTCGTAGCCGTAGATGGCCGCATCGGGCACCAGCCGCTGCAGGGTCTTGGCCACCATGAACTGAATCATTTGATTGCCGAGTCTTCCCCCTGGCGTTATCAACACTCGGTTCATATCTGGAGCCGCGCGGGCTGAAGAGGCCTATTCCCGGGCCCGGCGCCTATAGATCGCCAGGACGTGCTGGCCCTGCTCTTTTTTCATCGCCAAGGCCGCATTGTAAAGGTGGGTCCCGATTTTATTCGCAACGCGAAAGACCATGCTTTCCTGGACGTTCCCCGAAATGGTGTCTGAAAATCCAAACCGCAGGGGTTCGATGCGGCAGCCGACGAAATCCAAGTCCATTGCCTCGGCGATGCGGCCATAAATGGCCTGGGTGAAGTAGCCCATATGGTGCGGCGGCAAATCCATGGCCTGCTCGAAGGCCAGCAAGGATGCCCGCCCGTGATTGGGCGTGCTGACCATAAAATACCCTCCGGGATTCAGGCAATCTACACAGGCCTGGATGAACTGGCGCGGGGCCACAACGTGTTCCAGCACCTGGAATGCGCACACGGCGTCGAATTCGCCCGAGTGGCGCTTGGCAAACTCGGCGACATCCTCTTTGTACATCGGACAGGTGGTCACTTTCCCCGAAATCGCCTCGCCGTTGTACTCCAACCCGACACCGGCGATCCCCCGGGGCTCCAAGCTCTTCAGGAACCACCCCTGTCCACATCCCACCTCGAGCACGCGACTTGCGCCCGACAACCGTTTTCGCGCTTCGGAATATTCCCATCTTTCCGTCGAATAGTAGTCCGGCATGCAAGCCGCCAGCCGACGATAAAAGACTTCATTCCCCGCCAGGCATTCCGGCCGCCAAAACAGGTATCCCGTCCGCTCGCACTCGTATAGATCCACGCTTTCCCTGCCCTGGAAATATTCCGAGACGTCCATTCCGCAACGCAACTCGTATCGGGCGATGATCTTCCGAACCGGATACGCCAAACGCCAAACGGCCTTCCCCGAAAACGGACTTTCCACCGGCTCTTTCACCGTTCGGCCGGCTTGCTGCCGTAATAAAACACGCTGGTATAGAGTGCCGAGCCGTTCAGCGCATAGTGGGCGCAACGGATTTCCCGGAATTTCGACATCCAGACGCGAAGCCCTTCGGGCGTGGCCCGCCAATAGTCCTTGGGCATCTCGTGAAAGGGCTGCATCCAGGGCAGTCCCACCCAGACCAATCCGCCCGGACGCAATACGCGGAACAGCTCGTCGACGGCCTTCTGGGGATGGGATACATGCTCGAGAACCGCATCGCAGACCACAATATCGAACGAAGCGCCCGGGAATTTCAGGTCGTGGACGTCGTACGGAAAGTCGATCAACGGCGAGTCGTCGTACAAGTCGGCCGCGATCCAATGGGGCGCATATTTGGCGCCATGCATGACCCCGATCTGGAGGCACGACTTCCCGGCGGATTGGACAACCAGATCCAAAAACAGACGCTCCCGCTCCGCGCCGGCGTTTCCCAGGTCCCGGAGGGCGGCGCGATAGGCCCTCAAATAGCGAAAGTTGGGCGCAAGCGCATGGTATACTTTTCGCAACATTCGCAATCTCCTTTGGATGACAACGGCGCAATCATGCCATTCCGTTTCGGCCGAGGCAAGCCGTGAAGACCCGTCGCCTCACGGAGAGATCCCCATTCGGGCGGCCCAGGTGCGCAAGGACTTCTTCATTCCCTCCGGGATCCATCGGCGCCACGTGGGCCGCAGCCGAGGATGCAGAGCGAATTCGGAAAGAGGGAGCGGGGCGGGACGCGCATCCGGCTCGGCGACGGCGTCCCGGAACAGCCGGGCGTAGTGCTCGGCCATCCGATCCAAGGAGAACCGAGAGACCACCCGCTCCCGCGCGGCGGAACGCATCCGTGTCCAATACGCATCCGAACGCATCAGCCGACCCCACTCATCGCCCGCCCCCCGCCAGTCGCCCGGAGCAAACAGCAAGCCGGACCGGCCGTCCATCGCCACCTCGTCTGAAATCCCCGGAAGGCGAGACAGGAGCGGGACGCATGCGCACGCCATGGCTTCCAGCGTCGAATTGGAACACCCCTCGAAACGGGATGGCAGGATAAACACCCCATGCCGCCGCAAAATGCCGGGAATTTCCGAAGGCGCCACCCCTCCCAACAGGTCGAAACGTCCATCCAATCCCCGTGACAGAAAACGGTTTTTCAGGCCATCGAAGTCCGGACCGCTTCCCACCACGGTCAAATGCGCATCCGCATCATGCGTCAAGGCCCGGGCCAGGATCCCGGGAAGCAGAAAGACGTTTTTCTGGACATCCTCGATGCGTCCAACATAGATCGCGCGGCGGGGAGATGCCCCCTCGCCGGGGGAAAACCGCTCCGTGTCCACGCCGTTGGGGACAATCTCCACCCGGGCATCCTCGACTCCGTAGCGCAAGACCAGATCGCGCTTCAATCGGGGACCGACCGCAATGATTCGGTTGAAATGGTCCATCATCAGGGCCGTCGGCAAGTAGACGCCGCGGGCATTGTGCGGCAGGCGGGCGAGACAGCGGACGTCCCGCGGCAAAAAGGGCGGCAGACTGGATACGAAAGGATAGCATCCCGGAAGAATCACCATCGCCGAAAAGCCATGCTCCCGCAAATGCCGGACCAGGCGCCGGGCCATTCCACCGGGGTCGCTTCCGGGAAAGTCGATGAAATCCACCCCCTCGTCGCCGGCGAATCGAGTGGCGGCGAAAGCCTGCCGATCCATCGGCGGAATGCAGCGATAGTCGATTCCACGGGAAAGCAGCCTTTCCCGCACCTGCCGGAAACTCGTGTAGGTACCCCCCGTCTGCGGCTCGCAGATATAGGCGATTTTCAGCATTTGCACCGGGCCATGTTATTCAATCTCCTGGCGGATAATCGTTTCGTAGAGTTGCAAGGCGGGGAGCGCATCATGGATTTGCCGGGGCGCCGCCTGATGGGGGCGCTTGACCAGCAGGGGCACGTGTTTCATCCGACTTTCGACCAAGGGGTCCTCCCTCTCATAATCCTCGTCCCCCGGCACGTCGCTCCAAACGGCCGGATCGGACCGCCAGGAGTGGTCCGAGGTTACAATCAGCAGCGTGTTGTCGTATGTCTTGGCCTCTTTCAGAAGCTCGATGAAATCGCCGAGCACCGAATCCATGTAGCGCATGTTCCCGAGATAAGCGTCGCCGGTGGATCGAAAATCCATCTGCCCGACCCGCATCCCCCCCGAATCCCAGGCATACGGGGGATGAGGCAAGAGGAAATGGCAAAAGGCGTACACGGGTTCGACGGACGTCCGTTGGGCCAGCTTGCGGGACAACGAAATCTGCATTTGCAGAATGTTGACGCCGCCGCCGCGCCCCCGTTGGGTCAGCAACTGCACGGGAACGCCCAAATGCCGCATCCAAATCAATTGGGAAACCAGCAATTCGGTGGTTCGCTGGGCCAGCGTCGCCGCAGAGTCCATATAGGGAACGGTGGCCACGTAGTCCATGTCCGCCCCCAATATCAACGGATAGTCGAGATGCATCCCGAACGCCGCACGAAAGTGGGAGGAATGCCCCGTGAAAATCGACGGACCGGCGGGGCGACGATTGGCGCGAAGCGCGCGCAGCAGGGCGCGATAGTCTTTTGACAGGAACGAAGCATCTCGCTGCAGCAAGAAGCGCGACAGCGATGGAAGGGTCGTCGGCCCTGCCGAGAAGTGCCGACTATACGTGTCCGCCTCGTTCGAGAACTTCGCCAGATTGGGCAAATCGCCGCGAAGTTCGCCTTCCGGATAGGTGCGCTCATAGGACCACTCGTCGAAAAACAGGATGAACACGTTGGCCCCCCCCCTCGCCCGATCCCCCGTTGCTTCCGGCAATGCAGGCCATTCGCCGTACTGCTCGTATCGGGGATAGGTCAACCCCACGGCACAAAAGACGAGAAACATGAGGAAAAACAGGATGCAGAGGGTCCGCGCAAACGCCAGAAACCTTCTGCGCATCAAGACAAGAAAAAGAAGCGACGGCAGTCCCAGCAAAACACCTCGTCCGCCGACATTCTCGAAGATACCGCCCGGCGACATCGCCGAAAGCCCCACGGAGTCGTGCGCGATGTCGACCACGCACCGCGTGAAAACCATGCAGGCCAGAAGGCCATAGCCAACGTGGACAAACCGGCGCGCGCTTTCAAGGCCCGCTTTGCGCATCCAAAGAGAAGGCAGCACGGCCGCGATCCAGAAGATCCCCCCCAGAATCGACACCGCCAACAGAATGGCTCCATAGTTGGACCAGCCCCACTTGAAGGTAAAGCGGGTTTCCGCATTGGTCAGCGCATAAAACCGGGGCAACAGGCAGGCATAGGCGACCCCTAGCGCGCAATAAATCCAGTGGAGCGCGCGCCAAGGAGATTCTGGTTCATTTGTCGTCTTCATGGCGATTCCCCAACCAGTCGACGGTATAGCCCCATCAGCCTCTCCGCGCTGGCGGGCCAGGTGTGGCGTTCCAGGACCTGCTGGCGACCGGTCGCACCCATGCGCTGACGCAGGGCGGGATTGGCGGCCAGACGCTTCAGGCCGGCGGCAAAGGCCGCGGCATCGCCTACGGGCATCACCATGCCCGCGCCGTCCGCCACGAGGCGCGGCACCCACCCGCAATCGGTCGTCAGCACCGGCAAACCGCTGGCCATCGCCTCGATGGCCGCGAAGCAGAAGGATTCGTAGTCGCTGGAAATCACCTTCACATCGGCCGCCGCATAGACCGCGGGCAGGTCGTCAAACGGCACCTCCCCCAGAAACAGCACCTGACCGGCAATGCCAAGGGCCTCCGCCTGCTGTTCGCACCGTTCGCGCAACGGGCCGCTGCCGGCCAGCACCAGGCGCGCGGCGGGATGCTCCCTGGTGAAAAGCGCAAAGGCGTCCAGCAGCATGGCGTGGTTCTTGAACGCCTGGAACCGCGCGACGTACAGCGCCACGAACTCGTCGCGGCCAATGCCGTTCCGCGCCCGGAAATCCGACGGTTGCGGCCGGAACCGGTCCGCATCCACGGCATTGGGGATATCCACGAGGGGGGGCAAAGACGGTCGGCACGGAGGCCGACCCTCCAGGGAGCCGGTCGAACGGTTCGAATCCGCCTCTGGAGGGGCAACCTCCGTGTGGCCCGGGTTTTGAGCGCGCAATTTTTCGATCGTCGTCCCGCTGGCAATCAGGGCATCGGCCTGCC
>CAYODC010000013.1:0-20374 GCA_964402575.1 uncultured Verrucomicrobiota bacterium | reverse complement strand
AGCGCGGGCCCACGACGACGTAGCCGCCGAGCGCGGCGGTGTTGGCCATGACGACATGGTCGCCGACCTCGCAGTTGTGGGCGGCGTGGGAGTTGGACATCATGAAGACGTGATGGCCGAGCCGGGTGGTGGTGCCGGGCTTGGTGCCGCGGTGGACAGTGGCGCCTTCGCGGAAGACGCAATCGTCGCCGATGACGACGTAGGAGGGTTCGTTTTTGAAGGAGAGGTCCTGAGGCAGGTCGCCGAGGACGGCGCCGGAGTGGACCTTGCAGCGGGCGCCGAGGGTGGTGTGTTCAAGGACAACGGCGTGGGGGCCGAGGATACAGCCGTCGCCGAGGCGGGCGGAGGCGGCGACGTAGGCGAAGGGGCCGATCTGGACATCGGTGCCGAGCTGGGCGCCGGGTTCGATGATGGCGGTGGGATGAATCATGGGAGTTTGGCCTTTCGTGAACAATTGGGTGGAATGGTAGCGAAGGGGGGGCGGTCCGGCAAGCGGCGATGCAGGGGGGATGAAGCGGGGGGAGAGGAAGCTCTGTTCTTTCCTCGGCTGATTTTTGAAGGCATTCGGTGGAAGGGGGCGTGGGAAGGGGCCGCTGCGAATCATGTTGATTGCGTGAAATTTGTCTTGTCATGGAGGGGAGGGAAACCGATGATGGGAAAAAACAAAAATAAAGAAAGCCGAGAGAACCGGAGGGAAAAGCCGCCGGGAGATCGGTGAAACCAACGGAAAACAAAGGGATTCCGCGAATCCAGAGAAAGAAAGAGGGAGAAGATGTCTACGGTAATGAAAGAGTTGAAAGCCGAGATCGCGCGGCTGTCGCGCAAGGAAATTGGCAAGGAACTGGTGCAGGTGCGGCGGCTGTTGGCGTCGCATCGCGGTCGGATTGCGGTGCTGGGCCGGCAGCTGGGGGGCCTGCAGAAGGAACTGGCGAAGTGGCAGAAGGTGATGGCGGCGTCGGCGCCGTTGACGGTGCAGCCGATCGAAGACGGGCCGGAAGCGGAGGGGCGGTTCTGGATCACGAGCAAAGGGGTGCGGTCGCTGCGGAAGCGCCTGGATCTGACGCAGATCGAGCTGGGGCGGCTGGCGGGGATCACGCCGCAGACGGTGGTGAACTGGGAGAAGGCCAAGGGGAAGGTGGAGATTCGCCGCAAGGAGACGGTGGGCAAGATGCGGGCGATTCGCGCGATGAGCAAGCGGGAGGCGCAAGCGATATTGAATCCGCCTTCGAAGGAACCCGAGGCGCAGGCCTGAGCCGGCCATGGGTCCGGGCAAACGCAACCATCAGACGGGGATTCCCGCGGGGCCGGCGGGCGGGGATTCCCGCGCTTGGCGGGGGGGGCATAGGCCATGGCTACCGAGGCGGAAGTGAACGAGTTGAAGGTCCGCGCGGAGGAGGGGGATGCGGAGGCGCAGTACGTGCTGGCGGGGCGCTACGAGGAAGGGCAGGGGGTGGCGCAGGACGACCGCCAGGCGGCGTGGTGGTACCGGCAGGCGGCGGCGCAGGGGCATGCGGATGCGCAATGCAACCTGGGGGTGCTGTATGCCAGCGGACGGGGGGTGGCGCAGGATGACCGGGAGGCGGTGAAGTGGTACCGGCTGGCGGCGGCGCAGGGGGATCCGGAAGCGCAGTTTTTGCTGGGGATGGCCTACAACCTGGGGAGGGGAGTGCCCCGGAACGTCGAGGAATCCAAGAAGTGGTACCGCATGATGTCGGCCCCGCGGAATGGCGGGGGGGCTTGAGCGAGGCTTGCCAAACTCCGTTTGGCCGCGGCGACTTCCGCCTCATTCGGAAATTCGAATCCCGACGGGGGAATCCTATCTTACGTCCCCTCCGGGGAGTGCTGCGCGCGGGTTTGGGCGCATCCGCGTTTCATTGACTTCGAATCTTCAATATTCAATGTTCAATATCCAATATCCAATTGGGGCAGAAAGGGAAAAGACGGTGAGCCCAGAGGTGGCGCCCCACTCGGAACCCCCCGTCGCGCTTCTTCTGCTGCCCCTCCTCAAAACTTGAACATTGGATATTGGACATTGGATATTCATCCATCTGTGACAGGCGCTCCAGGTCAGTGAAACGGGGATGCGCCCCGCGGTTTTTGGTTTCCGTTTTTTTTCTCGATTCGACGGGGAGGATGGGGGTAGGGTGCCTTTTCGTCATGGTGAACAAGAAAGGGATGGGCAATGCGTCCTGAAGGATGGAAAATGGCCGTTGGGCGGGCGGCGGCGGGAGCGGGCGTGCTGGCGGCGCTGGGGGGGTGCCTGAGCGTGGGGCCGGATTACCGGGCGCCGGAGATGGCGACGCCGGAGCAATGGCAGTCGCCGGCGGGAGAGGTCGCGGCGATCCCGGAGGATTGGTGGCGGGTGTTTGGCGATCCGGCGCTGGAGGGGCTGGTGGCGGAGGCGCAGGGGGGCAACCGGGACCTGGCGGCGGCGGCGGCGCGGATGGAAGGGTACGCGGCGTCGGTGGGGATGGTGCGGGCGGATTGGTTCCCGTCGGTGGCGGGGCAGGGGTTGGCGGGGCATGACCGGCAGAGCGAGCGGGTGCATGTGCCGGAGACGTACAAGGCGACGGACAATCCGGCGTGGCTGTACCAGGCGGGTTTCACGGTGTCGTGGGAGCTGGATGTCTGGGGGCGGGTGCGGCGGAGCGTGGAGGCGGCGCGGGGCCAGTTGGAGGCTTCGCAGGAGGACTGGCGGCACCTGCAGGTGATGATCCAGGCGCAGGTGGCGGCGGAATACATCCAGTTTCGGACGCTGCAGCAGCGGCTGGCGTTTGCCGAGGAGAACATCGGGCTGCAGCGGGAGACGCTGGGGGTGGTGAAGGGGCGCTACGAGGCGGGGCTGACCGGGGAACTGGATGTGCGGCAGGCGGAGATGAACCTGGCGGCGACGACGGCGCAGGTGCCGACGCTGAAAACGGGGATCGAGGAGGCGCTGAATGCGCTGTGTCTGTTGACGGGGCGGCTGCCGGGGGCGCTGGACGCGCTGCGCGAGGCGAAGCCGGTGCCGGCGGCGGCCCAATTGCCGGGGCTGGTGCCGAAGGAGCTGCTGCGGCGGCGGCCGGACATCCGTTCGGCGGAGCGGGCGCTGGCGGCGCAGACGGCGAAGATTGGGGTGGCGAAGGCGGACTTTTATCCGGCGCTTGCGTTGAACGGGACGTTTGCGCTGGCGGCGACGGATGGCGGGGAGCTGTTCACGACGGCGGCGCAGGACTATATGGTGGGTCCGTCGCTGACGTGGGCGATTTTCAACGCGGGGAAGATCCGCCATCGGGTCCGCGCGGAGGAGGCGGCGACGCGGGCGGCGCTGGCGACCTACGAGAAGACGGTGCTGGCGGCCTACCGGGAGTGCGAGAACGCGCTGGCGGCGTACGGGAACGAGGCCTTGCGGCTGGAATCGCTGCGGGCGGCGGTGAAGGCGGCCGACCAGACGGTCGAGCTGGTCAGCGAATTGTATCGCAGCGGGTTGGTGAATTTCCAGAACGTGCTGGATGCGCAGCGGCAGTTGGCGCAGTACGAGGACGCGCTGGCGCAGTCGATGGGGCAGGCAGCGGCGAACCTGGTGACGGTGTACAAGGCGCTGGGCGGAGGCTGGGTGGCCGCAGGAGAGGCTTCTCCGGCAGCGGGCGGGGTGGCGCGGGCCGGGACGTGAAGGTGGTGGGGGAAGGGCAAGGCATTGGGAATCAACGGGAGTGGAGAACATGAAGCATCAGATCAAGAATTTGTCCGGACGGATGATCGGGGGCGCATTGCTGGCCGCCGGGGTGGCGGCGGTTTTCATGCTGAAGGTGAAGCCGGAGGCCGAGCCGGAGGATACGTCGGTGCGGCCGCTGAAGAGCCTGGTGGTGGGGGGCGGGGCGCAGGCGCCTCGGCTGTATTTTCCGGGCACGGTGGAGGCGGGTTCGGAAGTGGACTTGTCGTTTGAGGTGGGCGGGCGGCTGGTGGAATTTCCGGTGCGGCGGGGGATGACGGTGAAGAAGGGCGATGTGCTGGGGCGGCTGGATCCGAGCAATTTCGAGAACCAGGTGAAGAATTCGGAAGCAGACCTGGAGAAGGCGAAGAGCTCGCGGGCGCGGATGGAAAAGGCGTTGAAGGTCAACGCGGTGTCGCAGGAGGAATTTTCCCAGGCCCGGGCGGCGGTGGAGAAGGCCGAGGCGCAGTTGGCAATCCAGCGCAAGGCGCTGGAGGATACGCGGCTGGTGGCGCAGTTCGACGGGGTGGTGTCGGACACGTATGCGGACAACTTTGACACGGTGGCGCCGGGGCATCCGGTGCTGAAGCTGCAGGATGTCGCCCAGTTGACCATCGCGGTGTCGATTCCGGAGGGGTTCGTGCAATTGGCCGTGCCGGGCCGGGTGAGCCAGGCGACGTATTCCGTATGGTTCGATGCGCTGCCGGAGGGCGGTTTTCCGGCGCGGTTGAAGGAGTTCGTGACGATGGCGGATCCGGTGACGCAGACCTACCGGGCGACGTTTTCGATGGAGAAGCCCGAAAAGGTCCTGCTGCTGCCGGGGATGACGGGGACGGTGGTGGCGGATGGCGCGAAGGCGGAGGCGGGGGACCGGTTGCGGGTGCCGTCCAATGCGGTGGGGTTTGCGAGCGACGGGAAGGCGTTTGTGTGGGTGCTGGACGACCAGGGCGAAGGCGTTTTCCAGGTGCGTCGACAGGACGTGGAGCTGGGGGCGCGCGCCGGGGAGGACATCGAGGTGGCGCAAGGGCTGGCCGCCGGGGACCGCATCGCGCTGGCGGGCGTGGCCCTCTTGACGGAAGGGCGGCGGGTCCGGTTGCTGGAGGAGAGGGGCGCGAAGGCGGAGACGGCTCCATGAGCATTGCCCAGGTTTGCATCGAGAAGAAGATCCTGACCTACACTCTTTCGGCGGCGCTGCTGCTGGGGGGGATGTGGGCCTATACGAAGATCGGGAGGCTGGAGGATCCCGAGTTCACGATCAAGAACGCGCAGATCGTGACGAGCTATCCGGGGGCGACGGCGCACGAGGTGATGGAGGAGATCACCGACCCCATCGAAGTGGCGGTCCAGCAGATGGGGCAACTGAAGAAGGTCACGAGCGTTTCCTATCCGGGGCGGTCGATCGTGATGGTCGAGATGAAGGACCAGTACGGGAAGAAGGACCTGCCGCAGATCTGGGACGAGCTGCGGCGCAAGGTCGGCGACATGCAGGCGAGCCTGCCGCCGGGTTGCGGGACGCCCAAGGTGGTCGACGACTACGGCGACGTGTTCGGGGTGTTCTACGGCGTCTACGGCGATGGCTATTCCTATGCGGACCTGAAGGACTACGCGAAGATCCTGCGGCGGGAGCTGCTGCTGTGCCAGGATGTCGCCAAGGTCGAATTGCTGGGCGACCAGGCCGAGGTGGTCTATCTGGAGATTCCCCGGTCGCGCCTGGCGACAACGGGCATTTCGCCGCGGCAGATCCAGGAGGTGATCGCGGGGCAGAACAATGCGGCGGACGCGGGTTCGATCGAGATTGGCGACAAGTTCATCCGCATTGCGCCGACGGGCAAGCTGGGGTCGGTGGAGGAGCTGGGCGAGCTGCTGATCGTGCAGGCCGGCGGGAAGGAAAGGCCGTCGATCCGGTTGAAGGACATTGCGACGATCCGGCGGGGCTATGTGGATCCGCCGCGGAACCTGCTGCGCTACAACGGGCATCCGTGCATCGGGCTGGGCATTTCCACGGTGAAGGGCGGCAACGTGGTGGTGATGGGCGAGGCCATCGACCAGCGCTTGCGGGAGCTGCGGGCCGAGACGCCCATTGGCATCGAATTCGGGGTGATCTCGCACCAGGCCGACAGCGTGAACGCGGCGGTGGGCGGGTTCGTGGTGAACCTGGTGGAGGCGGTGGTGATCGTGGTGGCGGTGCTGCTGCTGACGATGGGGCTGCAAAGCGGGGTGCTGATCGGGGTGGTGCTGCTGGTGACGGTGATGAGCACGGTGATGATCATGCAGGGGATGGGGCTGTTGTTTGAGCGGATCAGCCTGGGGGCGTTCATCATCGCGCTGGGGATGCTGGTGGACAACGCCATCGTCATCACCGAAGGCGTGCTGATCGCGGCGCAGAAGGGCGAGGACAAGGTCAAGGCCGCGCTGGCCGTCGTGAAGCAGACCCAGTGGCCGCTGCTGGGCGCCACGGCGGTGGCGATCCTGTCGTTCGCGCCGATCGGGGCCTCGCAGGACAGCACCGGCGAATACTGCCGCTCGCTGTTCCTGGTGCTGCTGATTTCGCTGCTGATGAGCTGGGTGCTGGCGATCACGCTGACGCCGCTGCTGGCCGCCACGTTCCTCAAGAAGAAGGGTGCGGCGACGGAGAATTCCGATCCCTACGCGGGCAAGTTCTACCAGGCCTACCGGGCGTTCCTCGTCGCGTGCATCCGCCACCGCGGATGGACCTCAGCGGCGCTGCTGGCGCTGCTGGTCGCCGCCGGCTACGGCTTCACGCAGGTGAAGCAGAACTTCTTCCCGGATTCCACCCGGCCGCAGTTCATGGTGCACGTGTGGATGCCGCAAGGCGCGGCGCTCCGCGCGACCGACGCGCGGATTCGGAAGATCGGCGAATACGTGCGCACGCTCGACGGCGTCAAGGCCGTCACCGAAATGGCGGGGACGGGCGGCCTGCGCTTCCTGCTGACCTACGGCATCGAGAATCCCGATCCCGCCTACGGGCTCCTGCTGGTCGACGTCGAGGACTACCATCTCGTGAACGATCTCGGCGCGCACATCGTCGATTTCGCGCGCACCGAGACGCCCGACGCCCTGGTCTATTTCCAGCGGTTCGTGCTGGGGCCCGGCGATCCCCAGAAGATCCAGATGCGCATCCTGGGGCCCGACGAGGCGGTTTTGCGGCGCTACGCCGACCGGGCCATCGCGATCCTGCGCGCGGATCCGCGCCTGGTCGAAATCCAGTCCGACTGGCGCAACCGCGTGGACCTGATCCGGCCCGTGGTGTCCGAGGTGCGCGCGCGGAACCTGGGCGTCACGCGCGCGGAAGTCGCCGCCGCCGCCAAGGCGGCCACCCTCGGCGCGCCGATCGGCGCCTACAAGGACGGCGACGAAAGCCTGCCGATCCTGCTGCGCGCGCCGGAAGCCGAGCGGTCCGATCCGGATTCGCTGCTGAGCGCGTGGTTCTGGAGCGCGCGCCTCAACCGGCCGATCCCGCTGGCGCAGGTCGTGGACGGCTTCGAAACGGTCTCCGAAGAGGCCCGCCTGCAGCGCCGCAACCGCACGCCGTGCATCACCGTCAAGTGCAACACCTCGGGCGGCGAGATGGCGGCGACGGCCTTCAAGCGCATCGCGCCGCAGCTGGCGGAAGCGATGGCCTCGCTGCCGGAAGGCTACCGGATGGAGTGGGGCGGCGAGCACGAAAGCTCGTCCAACGCCAACGCCGGCCTGGCCGGCAAGATCCCGCCGGTGGTCCTGATCATGATGCTGATCGTGGTGTCGCTGTTCAATTCGCTCCGCCAGCCGGCCGTGATCTTCATGACCGTGCCGCTGGTGCTGGTGGGCGTGACGGCGGGGCTGCTGGCGTTCGGCCAGCCGTTCGGGTTCATGGCGCTGCTGGGGATGCTGAGCCTGGTGGGCATGCAGATCAAGAACGCGATCGTGCTGATCGACGAAATCAACGCGCAGAACGCGGCGGGGGTGGACCCGTTCGAGGCGGTGGTCAATGCCGGGGTGTCGCGGCTGCGGCCGGTGGCGCTGGCGGCACTGACGACGGTGCTGGGCATGCTGCCGCTGGTGACGGATGCCTTCTACGCGGCGATGGCGGTGACGATCATGTGCGGGCTGACCTTTGCGACGGTGCTGACCATGGTGGTCATCCCGGTGAATTATGCCTTGGTCTACCGGATTCCCAATCCGCGCTGAACCCGTTGGTGGGGGGGGGCTGCAGACGGATCTGGCTGGGATCAAACGCGATGCGCAGCATAAGCGGGAAGGCCGGCAAGGCGGGAGCCAAAGAAATCTTAATCTATTCCTAACATGAAGCAGACGAGAAAAAAATATATAAAAACCTTTACAGCCCATGGGGTCGGCGAGTAAAACAGAAGGCAGCGTAGGGAAAGAGGTTTCTTGCGCGGACGATTTAAAAAAGAAACGAGTCCTAAAGGAGATTGGAATGAAGAAAGTATTGGTCATCCTCGCCGCGTTGAGCATGGCGGCATCGGCTCAAGCCGAATTACTCTTAAGCTGGACATTTGAAGGTGCAACGACGCCTGTCAGCCAAGTCGCGAACACCATCGGTGCGAGCCTCGACACAGGCGGCGGTCTCAACGACCTGATCCGCGGCGCGGGCGCCGGTACCAGCGCGGGCGCGAGCAGCTTCCGCACGACGGGCTTCCAGAACGACGGCATCGCCACGGGCAACACGGACTACTTCCAGTTCAGTCTGTCGGCCGCGGCGGGCTATACGCTGTCACTGAACAGCTTGTCGGGTGCCTTCCTCGGCACGTCGTCCTTCAGCGTCTCCCCCGGCGTTTCGCACCAGTGGGGTTACAGCTTCGACGACAGCAGCTACACGCTGATCGGCACCGCGCAGTCGCGCATTGGCAACGGCACTGCGATGTTCGATTTCTCGGGCACGTCCGCCTTGCAGAACGTCGCCGCCAGCGAGACGGTCTATCTGCGCTACTATGCGTCCGGCCAAACCAGCACCGGCGGCTGGGGCATCAGCTCCACCGGCATGACCGTGGATGGCGACATCACTGCGATTCCTGAGCCCGCGACCATGAGTCTGTTGGGCCTTGGCGCGCTGGCGATGGTGTTGCGTCGTAAGATCCGCAAGTAATCACCTGCAAGGGATGAGACAAGAGCGGCCGAAGGGCCGCTCTTTTTTTGTGACGATCAGAGCTCGTCGGAAGGGGCGGGCGATCGCGATTGCGCTCCGGGCGGAGCGACTGCTATGGTTTGCGACATGGATCGGCGCACGTGGTTCTTCTGGATGTTCGCCCTGGTTCTGGCTGGAGGCATGGCCGGGACCACCTGGCGCTGGCAGCGCGCGGTCGCCGCCTACGAAGTGCGTTTTGCTCCGGTCACCGGTTCGGGACCGACGGTCCAGCGGACGTCCGGCCGGATATTTCTGGATAACGACGCCTACTACTGGACGGCCTATGCGCAGGAAATGGCCCAACGCCACGTCTGGCGCATCCGGCATACCGAACTCGACAATCCGCCCGCGGGCCGGCCGGTCCATTGGAGTCAATCGATTTCCTGGGTGCTGCTGGTGACGGGACGGTTGCGCGGCGCGGTGACGGGAGAACCGTGGTCCGTCGCCATCGAAAACGCGGCGATCTGGACCGGGCCGTTGTTGCATTTCCTACTGGTCGCCGGGACCGGTTGGTTCCTATTCCGGAGGTTGGGGTTGGCGCTGGCCATGATTTGGATGGCCAACCTGGCGGCGATCCCGGCCATGCAATGGACCTTCCATCCGCTGCGTCCGGACCATCACGGACTGCATCTGGGCTTCATGCTGGCCAGCGGATTGTGTCTGATTCTGGGCGGCCTGGGTCGGGTGCGCGAGGCGGCGGCCTCCGGCGACGGCATGCCATGGTTCCGTCCGTTGGAATGGCTGGATCGGCGGTTGGCGCGGCGCTGGGCGGTCGCCGCCGGCGTTTGCGGCGGATTGGGCCTGTGGACCGGCGCCAGCGTGGCGCTCTTTGGATTCGCGTTGGCGCTGATCGGGGCCATGGCGATGGTCTGGCGGACGTCGCCGCCGCCGGAGGCTGGCGTTGAAGGCGATCCGGTTTTTTGGCGCATTTGGGCGTGGAGTGGCGCCGTCGTGGCTCTGCTGTTCTACGCCATCGAGTATGCACCGGATTTTCCCGGCCTGCGGCTGGAGGTCAACCACCCGCTCTATGCCGGATCATGGCTGTGCGCCGGAGAAGGTTTGGCGCGCTGGTCGGCGCGCCGGGGCCGGTCCCTCGGCCGACGGGATTGGCCCCTGGTGCCGCTGGGGCTGGGGGCTTTGCTGTTGCCGGCCCTGCTGGCATTTGGCCCACCGGAGTGGCACGCCATGCGCGATCCGCTGATGCGGCGGCTCCATGAAACCATCGACGAATTCCATCCCTACTGGACGGTCGGCGGGGATCTTGGGCGGCGTCTATGGCGGGATTTCGGGGCTTGGCCTGTTTTTCTGGCCTGGGTTCCGTTCCGGATCGCCGACCGGCGGCTTCCCCGGCGCGAAGGGGCGGCGCTCGGGATGGCTTGGCTTTTTGCACTGGGGTATGCCGGCCTCACGGCCTGGCAGGCGCGCTGGGCGAACTTCGCCGCCGCCTTCGGACTGCTGCTGGGAGTGCTGGGGCTTGCCAGCCTTTGGAGGGAACGGCGCGAATCGGGCCAGGCGGCAGGAAAACTGCGTTGGCTGCTCGCGCTGGCCGCCGGCCAAGCCTTGTTTTTCGCCGGTCAGCTGGGGGAAGACCTGCCATTTCAGGACCTGTCGCGCGGACAGATTCCGGAACTCGATGTGCCGATTCTCCAGCGGCAACTGGCGGAGAATCTGGGGGGGGCGTCTGTCGGCCGGCCGGTGCGGGCGATGGGCAGTCCCAATCTGGCCGCGCGTTTGGCGTACTACGGCTCGATTCCGGTCGTGAGTTCCTATTACTGGGAGAATCTGGACGGATTGCGGGCCACGGCGTCTTTTTTCGGGACCGAAAACGACGCCGAGGCGCTGGCCATCGCCCGGGAACGCGGCCTCACCCACGCGATTTTACCGCCGACGTTCGCGGCGGCGCGGTTTTTCCACTATCTGCAAACCGGCGTCCGCAGCGAAGAGGGCGCGCAGCGGTCGCTGGGCGGCCGAATGCTGGCAAGGCCCGAGGCGCTGCCGGATTGGATCCGGCGCGACGTCGCCCTGGAACGGGCGTTGCAGCCCGGCTACCTGTTGGACGGGTGGTGGCCCGTGTACGGGACGTTGCAGGTTTTCACGGTGCGGCCGGGACCGTAGCGGCGCGCGCCGGCGTCACAGCGGCGCCGGCCGCCACGACTGGCCGGACCGATAGGCGGCCAGTCGCGTTTCGATCTGGGAGGCCAAGCCCGAATCGCTGCGCGCGCGCGCGAGGGCTTGCGCTTTTTCGGCCCAGCGGATGGCTTCGTCGAACTGTCCGTTGGCCGCGTGGGCCAGGGCGAGGGTATCGAGCACGCCGGGATTGGCGTCGCCGGCCAATTCGAAGGCGCGCCGCGCGAGCCGGAGCGCATCGGCCGGCGAAGCTCCGGCCGGTGGGTCGAACGCAAGGAACCAGGCGACGTTGTTGAGCATGGAAACGTTGTCCGGCTGCCGGGCCAGTTCGCGCTGGAAAAACGTCCACGACCGGCGGCCGTGGCCATGCTGCCACAGACCCAGATAATAATAGCAAAGTCCGTCGTAGGTCGCGAGATTGGGAAAGCCTTCCGCCGCGATGCGGGCCATTTCGTTGGAGTACGCCGGCAGCTGCCCGGCTTCGCGGTAGGCCCGGGCCAGTTCCGCCCGCCACGTGGGGCGGTCCACGGCCGGACCGATGGCCTGCAAGAAAAGCGGAATGGCCTTGCGGGGTTGGTTTTTCTCCATCCAAGCCAAGCCGGTGGCGAACGCCAGGTGCGAGCCGCCGCCGGGACCGGATGCCGGCGGAGCGGTCTCCAGCCGTCGCAACGCATCGTCGGGACGATCGAGCAGGAGCAACGCCAAGCCCAGATTGGCGGCGAAGGAAGAAACGTTCGGATGGTCCGCCACGGCCTTCTCGAAATGGCCGAGCGCGGCGGCGGTCTGTCCCCTCCCCATGAGGTATTCGCCGTAGTTGTTGTTGGCAAACGCGTTGTCGGGATAATGGCGCAGGACGTTGCCGAAGGCCGCCAGGGTGTCGCGGAAGAACGGCAGCGCGGTCCGGGTGCGGGCCGCGCAGGCCGCCAGCAGGGCCGCGGCCAGGGCGGCGAGCAGGAAGGGCCGCGCGCGCCCGCGGGGCGCGAGGTCCGCGGCGGCCCAGACGACGGCGACGCCGAGGCCGATGGCGGGCAGATAGGTGAAGCGGTCGGCGATGGACGCCAGGCTGTAGCGCACGCCGCGCAGGACGGGGGCGAGGAACAGCAGGAACCACAGCCAGCCCCAGAGCAGATAGGGCCGCTTCCCGCGCTGGTGCCAGGCCAGGCCCGACAGCGCCGCCAGCCCGAGCAGCGCGGCGGCCGCGGCGGGCCAATGGACGACGTCGTGCTCGGGATGGAGGATCGCCAGCCGGACCGGCCAGAAGACCTGGCGCAGATAGGCCCAGACATTGGGAAAGACCAGGCCCAGCCGGTCGGCCAGCGGCAACGGGTTGAACACCGGGCTGGCGGCGGAATGCGTGCGCAGGTTGACGAGGACGAACGCGCCGGTCAGAAGGAACAGCGGGATCTTCTCGGCCAGCAGCGGGAGCCATGGCCGGAGCGCGGCGCGGTCGGCGGGAACGGGCGCGCGCCGCAGGGGCCAGGCGTCCAGCAGCAGCAGCGCGAAGGGTAAGACGATCAGGATGCCCTTGGACATCAGCCCCAGCAGCATCAACAGGACCACGGGCCAGAAGCGCTCGCGCGCGGGCGCTGCGGCGTAGCGGCGATAGGCCAGCAGGCCCAGCAGGCAGAAGAAGCCGCTGAGCACGTCCTTGCGCTCGGCGATCCACGCGACGGATTCCGCGCGCAGGGGATGCAGGGCGAACAGGGCGGCCGCGCAAGCGCTGCGCCACCGGCTGCCCGTGAACAGGAAGAGCGCCCAGAACAGCAGGGCGGCGTTGAGCGCGTGCAGCGCGACGTTCGTCAGGTGGTAGCCGAAGGCGCCGGTGCCCCAGATTTCCGTGTCGGCCATGTAGGACAGCCACAGCAGCGGCAGCCACCAGTCTTCGTACACGGTCGTGAACGCCCAGCGGATCGCCGGGGCAGTCAAACCTTGCTTGACCGCCAGGTTTTCGACGATGTAGCGGTTGTCGTCGAGGTTCAGGAAGTCGTAGCCCGTGGCGGGCCAGAAAACCGCGAGCGTGACGGCGGCGAGGGCCAGCGCCAAGAAGAGCGGCGCCTTGGGGCCGAACCATGGTTTGGTGATGGGCATGCCGGAAAACTAGCCGACGCCGGGGATGGCGCAAAGGCAAAAATCGCGGGCTTTATTCTCGCCAAGGCTGGCCACGGCGGTAGGTCGCCAGGCGTCGGCCGATTTGTTCGGCCAACGTATCGGCGCCCGCGGCGCGGGCGATTTGCTGCGCCCGCTCGGCCGTTTGCGCGGCATCGTCGAAGCGTCCATTGGCGGCCAATGCCGCCGCCAGGGTGTCGAGCACGCCGGCATGGGCATCGCCGTTCAAGGCGCAGGCCTGTTCGGCCAGGCGCAGGCTTTCGGCGGGATCGATGCCGGGCGGAGGCCGGACGGCCAGAAACCAGGCCGCGTTGTTGATCATCGGAACGTTGTCCGGATGCTCCGCAAGCTGGCGGCGGAAAAACGTCCAGGCGCGGTACCCATGGCCGTTGTGCCACAGGGACAGATATTGCAGGCACAGTCCTTTGAACGTGGCCGGAAGGGGGGAGCCGGCGGCGACGGCGCGGACCATTTCGTTCGAGAAGGCGGCCGGTTGGCCCGCCTCGAGATAGGCGCGGGCTAGATCGATCCGCCAACTCGCCTTGGAGGCCGGAGCATCGACGGCCAGGCGGAGATGGGCGATCGCCTGGGTTGGATCGTTCTTTTCGAGCCAGGCCAGTCCGGCGGCGTAATGGAGATATTCGCGGTCGGCAGCATAGCGGCGCAGCGCGTCTTCCATGCGCGCGAGGGCTTCGTCGGCTCGGCCGAGCGCGATGAGCCCGACGCCGAGATTGGAAGCGAAAGAAGACAGGTTGCGGCTGTTGACGACGGCCCGTTCGAAGTGCGGTAGCGCTTCTGCCGCACGGCCGCGGTCCAGCAGGGCCAAGGCGTAGTTGTTGTGGACCAGGGCATGGTCGGGAAAATGGCGCAGGACGTTGCCGAAGGCCGCCAGGGAATCGCGGTAGAGCGGCAGCGCGGTCCAGGTGCAGGCCGCGCAGGCCGCCAGCAGGGCCGCGGCCAGGGCGGCGAGCAGGAAGGGCCGCGCGCGCCCGCGGGGCGCGAGGTCCGCGGCGGCCCAGACGACGGCGACGCCGAGGCCGATGGCGGGCAGATAGGTGAAGCGGTCGGCGATGGACGCCAGGCTGTAGCGCACGCCGCGCAGGACGGGGGCGAGGAACAGCAGGAACCACAGCCAGCCCCAGAGCAGATAGGGCCGCTTCCCGCGCTGGTGCCAGGCCAGGCCCGACAGCGCCGCCAGCCCGAGCAGCGCGGCGGCCGCGGCGGGCCAATGGACGACGTCGTGCTCGGGATGGAGGATCGCCAGCCGGACCGGCCAGAAGACCTGGCGCAGATAGGCCCAGACATTGGGAAAGACCAGGCCCAGCCGGTCGGCCAGCGGCAACGGGTTGAACACCGGGCTGGCGGCGGAATGCGTGCGCAGGTTGACGAGGACGAACGCGCCGGTCAGAAGGAACAGCGGGATCTTCTCGGCCAGCAGCGGGAGCCATGGCCGGAGCGCGGCGCGGTCGGCGGGAACGGGCGCGCGCCGCAGGGGCCAGGCGTCCAGCAGCAGCAGCGCGAAGGGTAAGACGATCAGGATGCCCTTGGACATCAGCCCCAGCAGCATCAACAGGACCACGGGCCAGAAGCGCTCGCGCGCGGGCGCTGCGGCGTAGCGGCGATAGGCCAGCAGGCCCAGCAGGCAGAAGAAGCCGCTGAGCACGTCCTTGCGCTCGGCGATCCACGCGACGGATTCCGCGCGCAGGGGATGCAGGGCGAACAGGGCGGCCGCGCAAGCGCTGCGCCACCGGCTGCCCGTGAACAGGAAGAGCGCCCAGAACAGCAGGGCGGCGTTGAGCGCGTGCAGCGCGACGTTCGTCAGGTGGTAGCCGAAGGCGCCGGTGCCCCAGATTTCCGTGTCGGCCATGTAGGACAGCCACAGCAGCGGCAGCCACCAGTCTTCGTACACGGTCGTGAACGCCCAGCGGACCCCGTCGCGTGTAAGCCCGCGGTTGACGTGCGGGTTGTCGAGCACGTATCGGTCGTCGTCGAAGTTCAGGAAGTCGTAGCCCGTGGCGGGCCAGAAGACCGCCAGCACGACGGCGGCGAGGATCGCCGCTAGCAATAGCGCCGTCCACCAGTTCCCGGGGGTCTGGCTGGGTTCGTCGGTCATGGTCGGAATCTAGTCGAGCGGGCGGGCGGAGAAAAGGGCAAAACCCTCCGGACGGCGCGGATGCGCTTCAGGGGGGGGCTCGCCAGGGACGGTTCTGGCGATAGGCCACCAGCCGCGAAGTCAGGCTGGCGGCCGCCTGCGCGTTGCCTTGCTGGCCGGCGAGCGCGACGGCTTCCTGCGCCGTTTGGAGAGCTTCGGCGTATAGGCCGTTCGCGGCTTGGGCGGCGGCGAGGGTGTCGAGCAGCATCGGGTGGCGCGCCGGCGCCCGTTCCACCGCTTGTTGCGCATAGCGCAGCGCAACGGCCGGATCCGCCGGCGGCGCCGGATCCGTGGCCAGCAGCCACGCCGTCGCGTTCAGCAGCAAAACATGGCCGGGTTGATTGGATATGGCGCTTTGGAAAAAATGCCAGGCGTGGGTCTTTTCGTCGCGCCACCAGTTGGCGTAGTGGGGGATCAGGTCGTCGAACGAGCGGAGTCCCGCGAATCCATCCGCCTGCAGGCGCGCGATTTCCGCCTGGGCGGCGTCCGGCTGGCGGGTTTCGAACAAGGTCCGGACCAGTTCGATTCGCCAGCCCAGATTGGCGGGTTGGGCGGCGACTGCGCGGCGCAGCGGTTCGAGCGCCAGATCCGCCCGGCCGGCGTCCAGTTCGGCATAGGCCAGCAGGCTGTTGAGGATGGGACAGGCCGGATCGCGCTCGGCCAGCGCGGTCCGGAGCCAGGCGATGGCTTCCGCGTTGCGGCCCATTCGCAGTAGCGCATCGGCGTAATCGGCCGGGGCCTTGGTGTCGCGCGGATCCAGTTGCGCGGCCCGCAAGAACCAGGGCAGGGATTCTTCATGCCGGCCTCTTTCGAGCAGGGCGAAGCCATGCGCGCGATTGGCCAGGCAACTGTCCGGCGCATAAGCGGCGAAATCCGAAAACATGGTCAGCGAATCGCGCCAATCCGGCAACCGCCGCGCGGTGCGCGCGGCGCAGGCCAAGAGCAGGAGCGCGGCGACCGTCGCCGCCGGAATCCTCAGAACCGGTCGGCGCGCAACCAGGTGGGCCGTGCTCCAGACGAAGGCTAGGGCCAGACCGATCGACGGCAGGTAGGTGAAGCGGTCGGCATAGGCCGCCGTCGTGTCCATGCGCACCCCGCGGATCGTCGGAAACAGCACGCCCAGGAACCAGAGCCACCCGACGAGATTCCAAGGCGCCGCGGCGCGCCGGCGCCAGCAGAAGAACGTGATCGCCAGCAGGCCGGCTCCCGCCGCGAGCGCCGTCGCGGCGGACACGACGTCGTGCGGGGGATAAATGATCGACAGGCGGGCGGGCCAGAACGTCTTGCCGAGATAGGCGTAGTAGTTGGGCGCGATCAAGCCCAGGCGCAGCCAGGGCGAGACGGATTCCCGCGCCCCGGTGGCCGCGACGTGGGTGTGCAGATTGATGGCGATGAAAATGGCCGAGAGGATGAACAGCGGGATTTTTTCGGCCAGCCGCTGCCGCCACGCCAGCCAGGTGGCGCGGTTACCGGGATCGCCGGCGCGCCGCAGCGGCCAATGGTCGAGCAGCAGGAACAGTAACGGCAGGACGATCAGAATGGCCTTGGACAGCAGTCCCAGCAGCATCAGCGCGAACACCGCGCCGAAACGGACCGCGCCCGGCCGCTCGACGTAGCGGAGATAGGCGAGCCAGGCCAGGAGAAAGAACAAGCCGCTGAGCACGTCCTTGCGCTCGGAAATCCAAGCGACGGATTCCACCCGCAGGGGATGGAGCGCGAAAAACGCCGCCACGAAAAAACTGGGCCAGCGTGTTCCGGTGCACCGGGACAGCACCCAGAACAGCAGAACGGCGTTGACGACGTGCAGGAGCACGTTGGTGAAATGGAAGCCGAAAGCCCCGGGGCCGAACAGTTCGACGTCCACCATGTAGGAGATCCAGAGCGCGGGCAGCCACCAATTTTCATGGACGGTCGCAAATGCCCACCGGACGTTGGCGGCGGAAAGTCCCGTCCGCACGTGGGGGTTGTCGCAGACGTACTGGGCGTCGTCGAACTTGACGAACTCGTAGCCGGTGGCCGGCCAGAACAAGGCCAGCGTGAGCGCCCCGAGCACAAACGCCAGGATCCAGCACGTTCGATCGGCGCGGGCGTCGGCATGGAAGGGATCCGGCATCTGAACGGTCACCGCCAGCGGGCGGCTAGAGCCTTGCCCATGATGACGAGACCCGCCTGGACGACCTTCCAAGAGTTGGCGTGCATGGAGACGCCCGCCGCACGGCTGGCGTAGTGGACGGGTACGTCGAGGATTCGCAGGCCAAGGCGAGAGGCCCTGACGATCATTTCGGCCTCGTAACTATAGCGGTCGTCGCGGAAGTCGATCTGTTCCATGGCGGTGCGGGTCCACGCTTTGATGCCGGCGGTGGCGTCGGTGACCCGGCGGCCGCACAGGAGGGAAATGAAGGCCGAGAGCAGGCGGTTGCCGGCGTCCCGAAAAAAAACGGGTTGGTAGGCGGACCGGTCGGAATTCTCCAGGAAGCGCGACCCCAAGGACAACTCACATTCGTGGTTCAAGACGGGAGCGAGCACGGCTGGCAAGTCGTCGGCAAAGAACTGGAGGTCGCAATCGAACTGGGCCATCACGGGTGCGGAAGCGGCGGTGATCCCGGTTTTGATGGCGTGTCCCTTGCCGCGGTCGCCGGCATTGCGGATGGGGCGAAGGTTTGGGAATTGACTGCGCAAGGATTCGGCGATCGCGAAAGTCCGGTCGGTGCCGCCGTCGATGATCAGGATTTCCGCGGAGGGGAGGACCCGGGCAACCTCGCGGATGCAGCGTTCCACGTTGGATTCCTCGTTGCGGCAGGAGATCAGGATGGAAACGTCGTTGGGAGTCATGGTTGGTGGTGTTCCTTGCTGGACGGGAGATGTCTGGCCGGGCTGAGTCAATCTGGGAGAAGTTCCCAATGCGGATGGGATGTGGTGAGGGTTTCTTGAAGCCGTGTGGCGGTCAAGTCGTTGTTCATATTGGGATGATCGAACGCCAATCGGAGCTCTTTGATTGTGGTGAATCCATGGTCGAAGGTGAGGTCATCGCGGGCGACAACCCGAGCGGCTAGCAGGTCAGCCAGGAGAAGACGCATGCCGCAACTGATTAGGAATGGAGCCGCAGGTTCAAACACGCCGAAAATCTAGCGGAGGGGATGGAGCGGGGAAAGCGAAAAGCGAAGCCAATTATCAACCCATGGCTCATTCCGAGGACCTTCGGAGTGGCAGGGAGATGCGTCTGTCGTCCCGTACAAGAGAAGAACCATGGGTGTGGGGCAAAGTTCCATCCCGGCGGTTTCTTGGTGAAAGACGGTTATGCGACCGCGCTGACGGGCATCCGCGGCGTTGCCGTTGGCGGAGGCCCGCGGGTAGAAATCCGGATTTGCTTCTGATGATGTCGGGGGATAGGATGGCGGGCGCATGGAATGGATTTGCCGCCGCGGGCTGTCTGGTGGGCGGCGGCGGCGCGGTTTCAATGGAAATCAGAGGCATATGAGCGAATCATCCCTTTTGGAACGGATTGAATCCCGGGAAGCCCGGTTGGCCGTCATTGGCCTGGGCTATGTGGGGCTTCCGCTGGCGGTGGAGTTCGGCAAGCAGTACCGGGTGGCGGGGTTTGACATCCATGCACGGCGGCTGGAGGAGCTGCGCGCGGGGAACGACCGCACGCTGGAGGTGTCGGGCGAGGGGCTGAAGGCGGCGCGCTTGTTGACCTATACGGACCGGGTCGAGGATCTACGGGAGACGGATGTGTTCATCGTGACGGTGCCGACGCCCATCGACCAGCACCGCCGTCCCGATCTGACGCCGCTGATGAAGGCGAGCGAGACGGTGGGCAAGGCGCTGAAAAGGGGAGCGGTGGCGGTGTTCGAAAGCACGGTGTATCCGGGCTGCACGGAGGAAGACTGCGTACCGATCATCGAGCGTTTCAGCGGGTTGAAATACAACCGGGATTTTTTCTGCGGGTACAGCCCGGAGCGCATCAATCCGGGCGACAAGGTGCATACGGTTGCGCAGATCAAGAAGGTGACGTCCGGTTCGACTCCGGAGATCGGGCGGGCGGTGGACGCCCTGTACCGGTCCATCATCACGGCGGGGACGCATTTGGCGCCGAGCATTGCGGTGGCCGAGGCGGCCAAGGTCATCGAGAATTCGCAGCGGGACATCAACATTGCGTTTGTGAACGAGTTGTCGCTGATTTTCGAGCGGATGGGGATCGACACGCAGGCGGTGCTGGAGGCCGCGGGGACGAAGTGGAACTTCCTGCCGTTCCGGCCGGGGCTGGTGGGGGGGCATTGCATCGGGGTGGATCCGTACTATCTGACCCACAAGGCGGAATCGCTGGGCTACCACCCGGAGATCATCCTGGCGGGGCGGCGGTTGAACGACAACATGGGGGCGCATGTGGCCAGCCGCGTGGTCAAGCTGATGATCCGCAAGGGGCATCGCATCCAGGGGGCGCGGGTGCTGGTGCTGGGGATTACGTTCAAGGAGAACTGCCCCGACATCCGCAACTCGCATGTGGTTGACGTGGTCCGGGAACTGCGGGATTTCGGGTGCGAGGTGGTGGTCCACGATCCCTGGGCGGATCCGGATGACGTTCGGCACGAATACGGCTTTGAATTGGCGGCGGATCCCCATGCGGACGGGGGCTATGAGGCCGTGGTGCTGGCGGTGGCCCATGAGAAGTTCCGGGCGCTGGACTGGAGCCGGCTCAGGCGCGACCAGGGGGTCGTGTTTGACATCAAGGCGTTTCTGGATCCCGAGCAGGTGGACGGGCGGCTGTAGGCGGAATCGGTTCCGCATCCGGGAGGCGGTGTTTCGGATTGATGGCGGCGGCCTGGACCTCGGGGATTGATTTCAGCGGGGGGGCAGGGTAGGGTGGCCGCGTTTTATCCCCACGAGGTTCATCATGGCATTGAGCGCGCACGAAATCGAATTCCGCAACCAGCGGTTGGCCCATCTGGAGACCCTGAAGGCGGCCGGGCACCGGCCGTTCGGACGGGCGTTTGAGCGGAGCGGGTCGCTGGCGGACGTGCGGGCGGGCTTTGCCGAGGGCCAGGCGGTGCGGATCGCGGGGCGGGTGGTGGCCGTGCGGGAGATGGGCAAGAGCGTGTTTGCGCACGTGCAGGACGGGACGGACAAGTTCCAGATCTACGTGCAGAAGAAC
>CAYODC010000012.1:6968-20512 GCA_964402575.1 uncultured Verrucomicrobiota bacterium | reverse complement strand
GAGCGGGTGGCGGAGGGGTTTGAATCGCAGATGAGGGAAGTGGCGCCGCAGGTGGCGGTGGAGGTGCGCGGGGGGTTGCCGGACATGGCGGCGGGGGCGGCGATGTACGAGGAATTCCAGAAGACCAAGGCGGGGGTGGTGTTTCTGCATTCGCCGGGGGCGCTCTACATGGCGCAACACCCGCCGGCGATTCCGGGGTTTTTCGGCGCGGCCTCGCATCCGGTGGCGCTGGGGGTGGTGGACGACATGGCCCGCCCGGGGGGGCCGCTGACGGGGGTGACGTACCACGTGCCGGCGGAGCGGCATCTGTCCATCTACCGGCAGATGTTCCCGGAGGCGCGGCGCTATGCGCTGCTGGTCGAGAAGGGGCATCCCTCGGCGGCCGTGGACATCGCGGGGACGCAGGCGGCCTGCGCGGCGGACGGGCTGGAACTGGCGGTGGTGGAAGTGGAGTCGGAGGAGGGGTTGGCGAGCGCCGCGCGGGAGGCGCTCGGGCGGGCGGACGTACTGATCCTGGGCAACCAGCGGCTGGTGGGCGAGCACGCGGGGAGGGTGGCCGCGGAGTGGGCGGGGCGGCCGGTGGTGTCCTACGTGGAGCAGCCGGTGCGGGAGAAATGGGCGGCCGTGGGCCTGGTGGCCGACGATGTCCAGCTCGGGAGGATGCTGGCGGATTCGGTGGTGGATGTGTTGGTGGAAGGACAGTCGCCGGGAGAGGTGCCCGTGAAAACCGATTCCCACCCCCGGCTGGTGCTGAATCCTGAAAAGCTGGCGGAGCTGGGGGCGCACATTCCGGAAGAGCTGATCCGGTCCGAGCAGTTGCTGTCGGGACTGATGCGCGGCCTGCCGACCGGGATTGGCGTCGTGGACAACCGGGCGCTGATGGAGGTGAACGACCACATTCTGGAGCTGACGGGCTACCGCCGGGAGGAGCTGGTGGGGAAGAGCGCGCAGGTGCTGTATGCCTCGAAAGAGGAGTACGAGCGCATCGGGCAGGAGATGTATGGCGAGATTGCCGAGCGGGGGGTGGGGACGACCGAAGGGCTGGTGAAAACCAAGGACGGCACGTTCAAGAATGTGATCCTGTCGGTGGTGCCGATGGATCCGACCCGGCCGGAGGGAGCCGTGGTGTTCACGGTCACCGACATCACCCGGCTGCGGCAGGCGGAACGCCGGCTGCAAGAGAGCGAATCGCGGTTCAAGAGCCTGTTTGAAAACAGCACGGCGCTGATGCTGCTGATCGATCCCGAGACGGGGCGGATCGTCGATGCGAACCCGGCGGCGGTGGCGTTCTACGGGTGGCCGCGCGCGCAACTGCTCCAGATGCGCATTCAGCAGATCAACACGCTCTCGCCGGCGGAGATTCAGCGGGAGATGCAGAAGGCGCAAAGCCTGACCCGCACGTATTTCGAGTTCCGGCACCGGCGGGCGGACGGATCCATCCGGGATGTGGCCGTGTTCAGCGGCATCATCGTGCTGGGGGACACGGAAGTGTTGTATTCGGTGATCCACGACATCACGGACCGCAAGCGGGCCGAGGCCGCCGTGGTGGCGGGGCGGCGGACGTTCCAGCTGGTGCTGGCGCTGTTTGCGCTGGTGCTGCTGCTGCTGGTGATCCGCCTGACGGTCAGCCTGCGGCATCGGCGGGCGGCCGAGGCGGCCCTGCGCGAGGGGGAAGAGCGGCTGCGGCTGCTGGGCGACAACTTGCCGGAGGGGCTGGTCTACCAGGTGGAGGTGGAGCCCGACGGGAGCCGCCGGCAGTTCCGGCACGTCAGCGCCGGCATCGAACGCGTCTTCGGCATCCCGGCGCGGCAGGCCTTGGACGATCCGGAAATCCTGTATCGGATGGTGCTGGAGGAGGACCGCGGGTTGCTGGCCGCGCGCGAGGCGGAGACCTTGGCGGCGATGACCGTGTTCGAGATGGAATTCCGCATCCGCCAGGTCGGGGGCGAGATCCGATGGGTGCTGGTGAAGTCGTCGCCGCGGCGCGTTGCCGACGGGCGGATCATGTGGGACGGATTGATGGTGGATATCACGGGCCGCAAGCGGATGGAGGACGACTTGCGCGACGCCAACCTGTCGCTGGCGCAGGCGGTGGCGCGGGCCAAGGAAATGTCGTCGAAGGCGGAGGCCGCCAGCCGGGCGAAATCGGAATTCCTGGCCAACATCAGCCACGAAATCCGCACGCCGATGAACGCCATCATCGGTTTCGCGGACCTGCTGGGGGTGGAACTGGGCGACGGCCACCACCGGCAGCAGGCCGAGACCATTGCCCGGTCGGGCCGGACGCTGCTGCGCCTGATCAACGACCTGTTGGATCTTTCGAAGATCGAAGCCGGCCGGCTGGAGATATGCCCGGTGTCGTGCTCGCTGCCGCTGCTGCTGCGGGAAATCCAGCAGACGTTTTCGGCGGCCGCGGTCCAGAAGGGGCTGAAGCTGACGGTGGAGGCCGAGGCGTCGGTGCCGGCCGGCCTGATCGTGGATGAGGGGCGGCTGCGGCAAATCCTGATGCATCTGGTGGGCAATGCGGTGAAATTCACCGAGAAGGGGGAGGTGGCGGTGCGCGCCGGCGCCGTGGCGGCGGCCGGGAGGCGGGAGCGGTGCACCCTGGCGATTTCGGTCATCGATACCGGCCCGGGGATTCCGGCGGAATTCAGGCCGAACATGTTCGGGGCGTTCGAGCAGTTGCCGGGGCTGGACCACGCGAAATACGGGGGGACGGGGCTGGGACTGGCGATATCGCAGCGGCTGGCGCGGCTGATGAACGGGGAGATCACGGTTCAGGAGAATCCGGAACGCCGCGGCAGCGTGTTCATGCTGCTGCTGCGGGAGGTGGCCATCGATGCGCAGGCACCGGAACCGCGCGGGCGGGAGAACGCCGCCGCCGCGGAACCTCCGGGCCGCGATTCGGGCGCGCCGGGCGTCGTCCTCGATGAGGACTTGCTGGCGCGGATCCGGACCGCGCGGAAAAACCTGCGCCTGAGCCAGGTGCGGGAGGTGGCGGAAATCCTTCGGGACAGCGGACGGCGGGAGGCCTGTCCCCGGCGGGCACGCCAAGGCGAGGAGCTCCTGGCCGCGTGCGACACGTTCCAGGTGGATCGCCTCAAGGCGCTGCTGGATGAATTGCTGGCGTTGCCGGACGCCAAAACGTCCTAACCGAAAGTTAACAATATGTTGTCAACTCGATGGGTCGATGCTAGGTTGCCGGAACTGGAGAAATAGGGCGGATGCGATCGTTGCGTAGAGATTCCCTGTTGCTGGATCTGGTGCTCCTGTTCCTGGTGGTGGGCGCCTTCCGGATGGTGTCCTTCCGCTACGGGGCGCGGATGTTCCGCCAGGAGATGGCGTTTCGCCAGACCATTCTTGACAGCCTCGACGAGGTCGTCGACAGCTTCATCCTGGCGGAGACGGGGAAAATCCGCTTTTTGACGCCGTTCCTGGCGGACTTCGACAACGGGAAGATCGACGCGGAGACGCTGCTGGCCGACGTGAAGACGGTGCAGGCGGTCTACCACGTGGACCGGGACATGCGGGTCGACCGGATCCTGCACTTGCCGCATCCCAATCCGGACTATCTGGAGAATGTGAACCTGACGCCGCGGCAGATTGCGCGGGACCTGGAGAACGCGCTCCGGGAGCAGAAGACGGTGATCACGAAGCTGCACTCGTCGGTGGCGACGGGGCTGTATTCGTTTAGTTTCCTGTTTCCGCATGCGGGGGGGATCCTGATCGCGGAGGTGGACCTGGAGCGGATTCTCGACGTGGTGCGGGAGACGGGGCTGCTGAGGACGTACAAGGATTCGCTGGTGCTGCTGGTGGATCCGCGCACCGGGCAGGTGCACTACAGCTCGGAACCGGGGAAGTATCCGTTCATGCATTTTTCGCCGGGGACGCCGGAGATGACGACGGTCGCGGGGGAGACGTACTACTACACGATGCGGCGGATGAAGGTGCTGGACCTGATGCTGGTGGTGCTGACGCCGCGGCAGTCGCTCGAGGTGTACATCGGGCTGATGCGGGACTATCTCAACCTGCTGCTGGCCTGCCTGGGCGGGCTGCTGCTGCTGCGCTGGTACTATGTGCACCAGTCCTTCTGGCGGCCGCTGGCGGGCTTTCTGGAGCGGATCCGCGGGGGCGGGGGCGCGCCCGGCGTTCCGCCGCGCTACCAGGAATGGGGCGAATTGGAAAGGACCTACGACGAGGCGAATGCGCGCATCCGGACGATGACCGGGGAACTGCAGTCCGCGCGCGATTTCCTGCGCCGGGTGATCGACGCGGTGCCGGCGAACGTGCTGGTGCTGGATCCCGGCGGGCGCATCGTTCATTGGAACCAGACCGCCCGCCGGGCGGCGGGGGTGGCGGACGACACGCCGCCGTCCGGGCAGGCGCTGGATTTCTTTCCGTTCCTGGAGGGGGTTCCGGACGGGTTTGCGGCGACGCTGGCGCGGGGGCGGGCGTTTTCGGCCCGCGGGCTTCCGGTGCAGCAGGAGTCGGCGACCTCGTATTACGACCTGATCTATTCGCCGCTGGCCTCGGGGGAATTCCACGGGGGGGTGCTGATCATCCTGGATGTCACGCGGGAGCTGCGCAAGGATCTGCAGCTGCAGCAGGCGCAGAAGATGGACATGATCGGCAACCTGGCGGGGGGGCTGGCGCACGACCTCAACAACGTGCTGGGCGGCATTTCGGGCGCGGCGGAGATGATGGGGCTGCTGATCCAGGATCCGGTGCTCGACGAGCGGCAGTTCCAGAACTACCAGGAGCTCATCGGGCAGTCGGTGGCGCGGGCGGCGGAGATGGTGCGGCAGCTGCTGACGCTGTCGCGCAAGCAGGAGATGGACCTGAAGCCGGCGAGCCTGAAGGAGATTTTGGCCAACGTGGCGCGGCTGGCCGAGCGGGCCCTGATGAAGACGGTGTCGCTGGATTTGCACTATCCGGACGACGAGGCGATGGTGCAGGCAGACGCCGCGCGGCTGGAACAGGTGTTTTTGAACCTGTTCATCAACGCGGCGCACGCCATGACGACGATGCGGGGGCCTGACGAGGAGCCGGGAGGCACCATCTGCGTGCGGCTGGCGAAGATCCAGCCCGGCGACATGATGCGGGCGAAGCATCCGGACTGTCTGGATGTGCCGCACTGGCTGGTGGCGGTGTCCGATTCCGGCGTGGGCATGTCCCCCGCGATCCGGCAGAAGATCTTCGAGCCGTTCTTCACCACGCGGACGAAGGGCACCGGGCTGGGGCTGGCGATGGTCTACAACATCGTGCAGTACCACGCGGGTTTCATCGACGTGTATTCGGAGGAAGGGCACGGGTCCACCTTCAACGTCTATTTGCCGGCGGCGGCGCCGGCGACAGGTCCGGCCGCGCTGGCCGGGGCGGCGGACCGCTCCGTGGTCCGCGGCGAGGGGGTGGTGCTGGTGGCGGACGACGACGATGTGATGCGCTCGACGGCCGCGGACCTGCTGACGAAGTGCGGCTACACGGTGTGGACCGCGTCGGACGGGCGCGAATGCGTGGAAATCTACGGAAAGCAGGCGGAAACGATCGATGCGGTCCTGCTGGACATGGTGATGCCGAACCTGTCCGGGCACGATGCCTACCTGCGGCTGCTGGCGCTGAACCCGGAGGTGAAGGTGCTGCTTTGTTCCGGATTCAAGCAGGATCACCGGGTCCAGCAAATTTTGGAACTCGGCGCGGTGGGGTTCGTGCAAAAGCCCTATTCGCTCCATGAACTGTCAGCGGCGATCCACGACGTGGTCACGGCCGCCCGCCGCGTCCGGAAGGAGAAATCGCAATGAAAACGAAATGGCGGGTCCTTCTCATCGGCTTGGCGCTGGCGGGCGTGGCGGGCCTGCTTTGGCTGCGGTGGGGGGGGGGCGCAGAGGAGCCGCGGTGCTGGGGAACTTCAAGGGCCTCAACTCGCAGGTGGGGGTGGAGTCGTTCAACGCGATCCTGCTGGCCTATGACGAATACCGCCAGGCGCATCCGCGGGGATTCGAGCTGGAGATCCTGCCGGTCGACGACAGCTGGGACGCCGCGAAGACCCGTTCGGCCTACCTGAGCGGGGTGGATCCGGCGGACCTGATGATCCTGTTGACCGGGTCGAGCCTGATCGTGCTGATCGACCGAGACATCCAGGCGCGCTCCGGCATGGTCCATGCCGTCCTGGGTCCGACGACGACGCAGTTGAGCGGGAGGCGGGACAACCTCGTCCGCAACGTGCCGGACCTGGACAAGGAGCAGCAGATGATTGCGGCGTTCGCGACGGCGCAGGGCTGGCAGCGGCTGCTGATCGTGCTCGACGGAAAGTTCAACGCCTTGTACACCGAGCCGGCGGCCGAGGCGTTCCGGCGCCATGCCGACATTCCGCAGATCGACGTGGCGCGGTTTGCCGGGCATGCGATGGACGTGGGCACGGCCAAGGACATGCTGTCCACGGGGCGCTACGACGCGGTGTATGCGCTGGTGGGCGGGATGCCGCGGGAGGCGGGAATTTTGGTGCAGCAATTGCGCGCTGTCCAGCCGGACATTCCCGTCCTGATCTCGCCGTGGGTCCGGGGGCTGATTTTCGAGCAGGCGCTGGGGGCCGAGACCCACGGCCTTTTCATGCCGAGCCATTTGAAGCTGGTCGACAATGCGCGCTACGACCATTTCGTCCAGGCCTATCGGAAGATGTTCGGGGTGGATTCGCGGGAGTATTTCGTGCCGCTGATGTACGACATGGCCCATGCGATCTTCGCCGCCCTGGACCGGGCGGAGACGCCCGCCACGGGGGATCTCCTGCCGATCCTGCTGTCGGGGGAGTATCCGGGCACCATGGGGACCGTCCGGTTTGATTCCTACGGCGACGGCATCGGGTCGATGCATTTCTATGAGATGACGGATGGGCGGTGGCGCTATCTGGGCGAGGAAACCGGGCCGGTGCCGGGGCGGCAGTAGGACGGCATGAAGGGCATGTGCATACCGGGATGGTGTCGGCGAGGCGCCGCAGCGGTGGCGGCGCTGGCGTTGGCGCCGGGGCTGGGCTTGGCGGCCGCGGGGCCGGCGGCGGGGGAGGCGGAGCCCATTCGCATCGGCGTGCTGGCCAACCGGGGCAAGGAACTGTGCCAACGGGAATGGCAAGCCACCGCGGAGTACCTGTCGGAGAAGCTGGCTCCGCGGAGGTTTGAGATTGTCCCGCTGGGCTTTGACGAATTCCTGCCGGCGGTGGAACGCGGAGAAGTCGCCTTCGTGTCGGCCAACCCCGCATACTATGCGCGCCTGGAGCATCAGGGTCTGGCCCGGCGCATCGCCACGCGGCAGGTGCCCGGCAGCCTCGGTCCCCAGCCCCGGTTCGGAGGGGTGATCTTCGTGCGGACCGGCCGCGAGGATTTGCAGACCTTGAAGGATCTGCGGGGCCAGCGGTTCGGCGCGGTGGATGCGAATTCCTTCGGGGGCTGGCATGCGGCCTGGCGGGAGATTGCCGGGGGGGGGCTGGATCCGTGGCGCGATTTCGCCAAGATTGTATTTTACGGCACGCACGACGGTGTGGTCCAGGCCGTCTTGAACGGCGACGTGGATGCCGGAACGGTGCGCAGCACCCAGCTCGAGCAGATGGCGGAGGAGAACCGGCTGGATCCGGGAAGTCTCCGGGTGCTGCACTCCACCCGGGAGCAGCATCCGGATTATCCGTACCGGCTGTCCACCCGGCTGTACGCGGAATGGCCGTTTGCCGTGCTGTCGGGGGTCCCCGGCGACTTGAGCAAGCAAATGGCCGTGGCCCTGCTGATGATGGACGAAGACGGGGAGGCGGCCCGGGCGGTTCATAGCGCAGGCTGGGGCATTGCGCAGGATTACGCCGACGTGCATGGGTTGCTGCGCGATCTGCACTTGCCGCCCTTTGAGCACCATGACCGGATCGGGCTGGGGCAGGTGGTGCGCCAGTATGGGTGGGGACTTGCGGCGATGGCGTTGCTGCTGCTGGTGCTGACGGGGGGGGGGCTTGCGCTGGCGCGGGCGAACCGGGCTCTCCGGAAAACCCAGGCGCAGCTCACGGAGGCCAACGGCCGGCTGAATGCCGCCATCGGGCGTGCGAATGACCTGGCCACGCAGGCCGATGCGGCCAATGCCGCGAAATCGGCCCTGCTGGCGGCCGTCAGCCACGACATCCGCACCCCGATGAATGCCATCATCTGTTTCGCCGACCTGCTGGCCGGGGAGCTGGCCGAGCCTCGCCAGCGCCAGCAGGCGGAAGTGATCGCCCGGTCCGGGAAATCGCTGTTGCGCCTGATCAACGACCTGCTGGATCTTTCCAAGATCGAGGCAGGACGGCTGGAGATCCATCCTGCCCGTTGTTCGCTGCGGCATTTGCTGCGGGAGGTGCAGGAGGTGTTTGCCCTGCTGGCGCGGGAAAAGGGGATCGATTTGTCGGTCACCTTTGGCGATTCGCTGCCTGCCTGCCTGCTGATCGACGAAGGGCGGGTGCGGCAGATCCTGGTGAACCTGGCGGGCAACGCCATCAAATTCACCGAATCCGGCTGGGTTTCCATCCATGCCGACGTGGCGCATCCGCCCGCGGCGGAAGCGGACCGGGGCGACGTGGTGTTTTCCGTGACGGACACCGGGCCGGGGATACCGGAGGATTTCAAGGCGCGGCTTTTCGAGGCGTTCGAGCAGAATCCCGGTCAGAACCGCGCCCGCTACGGGGGCACGGGGCTGGGGCTGGCCATCTCGCGGCAGCTGGCCCGTCTGATGGGGGGCGACATCGCCGTTTCCGAAAATCCCGGGGGGAAGGGGAGTGTTTTCCGCTTGTTCCTGAGGAACGTGCCGCTATGCGACGCCCTGCCGGAGCCGCCCGGTCCGGATGCGCGTGCGCACAAGGTGGCGGAAGACCAGGCGCGGGCGGCGACGGTCTCGGGCGAAGTTCCGGGAAGGGTTCGCGATGCCGCGTTGCTGGCCGAAACGGCGGGCGTGCTCAAGAGCCTGCGCATCCGCCAGGCGAAGGCCCTAGGCGAGAAACTGGGGGAGGCCGGGGGGCCGGATGAACTCGTCCGTTTGGGGCGCGAGCTGTGCCAGGCCGCCGAGGGCTACCAGATCAGCCAGATGATTTCCGTGTTGAACCGGATCGCGGCGCATGCCGCGCAACCCGACCCTGCAACCCCTCCCGCATGAGAGGAAAGCCATGAACCGAACCCTTTCCGAGAATCCTCCGCAAATCCTGGTGGTCGACGATACGGCAGAGAACCTGCAAGTCGTCGGCGAAATGCTGTCGCGGCAGCTTTCCTGCGATTTGTCGTTCGCCACGGATGGCCGGCAGGCGCTGGAATCGGTGAAGGAATCCCCGCCGGACCTGATCCTGCTGGACGTGATGATGCCGGGGATGGATGGCTACGAGGTGTGCCGGCGGCTGAAGGCGGATTCGGCCTCGGCGGGAATTCCGGTGTTGTTCCTGACGGCCAAGGTGGAAGGCACGGATGTGGTGGAGGGGTTCGAGGCCGGCGCGGTCGACTACATCGCGAAGCCCTTCAATCCGCCGGAAATGATCGCGCGGGTGAAGACGCAGTTGCGGATCCGGCAGGCGGAGGCGGAGCGGCTGAAGTTCGAGGTCCAGGCCCGGCAGATGCAAAAGAGCGAAAGCCTGGGGCGGATGGCGGGGGCCATCGCCCACAACTTCAACAACCAGCTCCAGGCCGTCCTGGGCAACCTGGAACTGGCGATCGCGGATCTGCCCGGGGATTCGCCGGTGCTGGACTGCCTGGAGGGGGCCATGCAGGCCGGCCGGCGGGCGGCGGAGATGAGCGGGCTGATGCTGACCTATCTGGGCCAGAGCCCGGGCGGGCAGGAGCCGGTGGATTTGGCCCGGGTTTGCCAGGAGGGCCTCGCGGAGTCCCAAGAAGGGCTTCCGGAAGGCGTGAAGGTGAACGGCGCCTTGTCCTCGCCGGGGCCGGTCGTGAAGGGGGCTCCCCGGCAGATCCGGCAGGTTTTCGAGCATTTGCTGGCCAATGCGCGCGAAGCGATCGGCCCGGGGCCGGGGGCCATTCATGTGGCGCTGCGGCGGATTCCGACGGCGGACATACGGGAACAGAGGTTGTTTCCGCCGGAGTGGAAGCCGCAGGAGCCCGCCTACGCGTGTGTGGAGGTTTCGGACACGGGCGGAGGGATCGCGGCGGGGGATCTTGAAAGGATATTCGATCCATTTTTCACGACGAAATTCACCGGGCGGGGGCTGGGGCTGCCGGTGGTGCAGGGCATTGTGAGGGCCCATGGTGGCGGAGTGGGAGTGGAAAGCCGGCCGGGGCACGGGAGCGTGTTCCGCGTCTATCTGCCGTTGGTGGACCTGCCCGTGGCGCCGCCGGTTGGCTTGGCGGAGGAAGTGCCGGGCGCGGGCGAGAACGTGAGAGTCCTGCTGGTGGAAGACGAGCCGGAAATCCGCCGGGTGGCGGCGGCCATGCTGTTGCGGATGGGGCATCCCGTCCTGGAGGCGGCCAACGGGCCGGCGGCCATCGAGACTTTCCAAAGCCAAGCGGGCCGGATTGATTGCGTGGTGTGCGACTTGACCATGCCGAAGATGGACGGATGGGCGACGCTTTCCGCGTTGCGGCGGCTGGATCCGGATCTGCCCGTCGTGCTGGCCAGCGGCTACGACCAGGCCCAGGTCATGTCGGGAGAGCATTCGGACTGGCCCCAGACCTTCCTCCACAAGCCCTACCAGATGGCCAAGCTGAAAGAGGCCATCCAGCAGGCGTTGGCGAAGGGGCGGGCCGGGAGAAAACCGGCCGGTTGAGGCGGCCACGGACGGCATTCATCCGCCCGCCTCCTTCGCATAATTCGCTTGTGGGGGGGGGCAGGTGACGATAGGTTAAAGGATATCCTTTATTTCACATGCAGACGAATGTCCAGAATCTCACCGTGAAAGCGGGAGTCGCCTTCAGCTCCTTGCCGGACCCGGTACAGGCCGGGCGCGAAGCGGCGGCCCGAGCCGTGAGGGATTCCGGGCCGCCGGGGCTGACGGTGCTGTTCACCACCGATGCCTATGACGCGCAAGCGGTCCTGTCGGCAGTGAAGCCGGAGATCGGGGCCTCGAAACTGGTGGGGTTTTGCTGCGCGGGCATCATCACCGTCGAAGGAGTCCATCCCCAGGGGGTGGGCGTGTGCACGTTGTCCGGCGATTTTCGCGCGGCCACGACGTTGCAGAAAGGGCTCAGCCTGGATCCGGCGGAGACGGGGCGCCGGACCGGCCGCGCCCTGCGGGAGGCTGGTCTCCGGCGGGGATTGGTGTTTGCGCTGCCGGACGGATTCCAGTCCCATCTTTCCGAGATGCTGCTGGGCCTGTTTGGCCAGTTGGGGACGGATTTCCAGTTTGCGGGAGGCGGGGCGGGCGACAACCTGAAATTCTTCAAGACGTATCAATTCACGGAGCAGGGGCTGGCCAGCGATGCCGTGGCCGCGGCGGCGATCGAAGGGGTGGAGATCGCCACGGCCATCGGCCACGGGTGGGTGCCGCGGGGGGAACCGATGGTGATCACGCGGGCCAGTGGGAAGACCGTGATGGAAATCGATGGCATTCCCGCCTTTTCGGCCTACCAGAAAAGCCTGGGCCATCTTTCCCGCGAAGAATTCAAGATGCAGGGGATGCTGCATCCCTTGGGGTTTCCGGACGTTTTCGGGCAGTACATCATCCGGGATCCGGTGCGGGTGGGAGACGACGGGAGCATCGAATTCGTCACCGAAGTGCCTTCGCAGGCGGTGGGCAACATCATGGATGGCCAGATCGACCAATTGGTGGACACGGCGGAGGATGTGGCGCGGCGGGCGGCTTCGTCGATCGCCGCGCCGTCGTTCGTGCTGCTGTTTGACTGCATCTCGCGGGTGCTGCTGATGGGGGACCGGTTCCCGGAGGAGATCCGGGCCATCCGGCAGGCGGTCGGCGCCGGCGTGCCGTTGCTGGGGGCGCTTTCCTTCGGGGAAATTGGCAGCTACGTGGACGTGCCCCTGCTGCACAACAAGACCACGGTGATCGCCGTGGGCGGGGGAGTTTCGGCATGATCCAGCCCGATCGGATCGAGGAAGAGAACCGGAAGCGGAAGCCGCGGCCGCTCTACGACTTCGCCATGGTCGCGGAGTTGTCTGCGCTGCACGAATTGTCGGCCCTGGCGTTCGTGGAGACGGAAGACCAATTGGTCCGGGAGGCCGTGGAAAAGGCCACCCGGCTGTTTGGCGCGCGGCTGTTCGCCGTGTTGTCCGGCCGACCGCCGCGCCAGCAGCTGGTGCTGTCGTCCGGGGGCATGTCCCGCGAGGAAGTGTTGTCGAAGATGGCGCGTTCCGGCGATTCCGACCATCGGCTGATGTTGGCATTCAATGAAGGGACCGAAGACCAGGATGTCATGTATTTCGAGCAGGCGCGGGTTCTCGACGACCGGATTCGCCGCCTGTACAACGTGTTTGGCCGCCGCCTGGAGGATCGGTTGGCCTCGTTTCGCCAGGAGGCCCGCCGGCGCCAGGCCGAGGAGGCGCTGAGGCGGACCGAATCCCGATTCCACCGGGCATTGGAGAACCTGCCGGCGATCGTGGCCGTCTACGATTCCGAATTGCGGATCCGGTTCATCAATGCCATCACGCAGATGCTCACCGGTCGCCCGCCAGCGGATTACCTAGGCCAGCGGGGGGAGGACGCCTGGCCGGCGGAGGTCAGCCGGGTGTGCCTGCCGCTGATCCGCCAGGCCTTTGCCAGCGGCCAGCCGCAGACCCTGGAAACGGATTTGTCCTTCCTCGCGGGGGAATCACAGTCCATGTTGGTGACCTGCATTCCACTGGCCGGGGAAAACGGCCAGGTGGAAGAGGTGGTCGGCATTCTGCAGGGGATCGGCCAGCCGGCCGCGCAGAAGTCGCCGCCGCCGGGGGCCTAGTCCGTTGTCCGCGCGCCGATTGTCCGGGTGGAGTGCACCAATGTCCGCAACCAACGTCATCCTGGGCCGTGTACCGGGTGTAGGCGGGGAGGGGGAACGGGCGCGGATGAGGATTCGGAGCGGCGAGTGGAGGGGGCCGACGGCGGCGCTGGCGCCGGGGTTGGTGCAGGCGAACCTGGCGATCGTTCCGGGCGAAGTGGCCGGTGCATTTGCGGAATTCTGCCGAAAGAATCCCCGTCCGTGTCCGCTGCTGGAGGCGCTGCCGCCGGGGGAATGGCGTCCTTCGGAGAGGTGGGCATCGGGGGCCGATCTGCGGACGGACCTTCCGCGCTACCGGATCTACCGGCACGGGGAATTGGAGGAAGAAGTCGCGGACATCCGGGAGCGGGTCCACGACGGGCTCGTGGCCTTCCTGCTGGGGTGCAGTTTTTCGTTCGACGAGGCGCTGCAGCGGGCGGGGATTCCGGTGCGACATCTGGAAAGCGGCGTGAATGTGCCGATGTACGTGACGGACCTCCCCTGCGAGCCGGCGGGGGTGTTCGCGGGGCCGATGGTGGTGTCGATGCGGCCGATGCCGGCCGCGCAGGTGGAGTTGGCCGCGGAGATCACGCGGAGGGTGCCGCTGGCGCATGGTGCGCCGGTGCAGGTCGGACATCCGGA
>CAYODC010000012.1:0-6958 GCA_964402575.1 uncultured Verrucomicrobiota bacterium | reverse complement strand
CTCTCCGGTGGGCCGCCCCTATGACACTTTGGAGGAGGTCATCGGCATTCGGGACCTGGCGGTGCCGGACTATGGCGATCCGGTGGAAATCCGCACGGGGGAAATTCCCGTATTCTGGGCCTGCGGGGTCACGCCGCAAGCGGTGGCCTGCGCGGCGAAGCTGCCGCGGATGATTACCCATGCGCCGGGATGCATGTTCATCACGGACCGGCGCGTAGAGGATTTGGAGAAATCAGGATGAATGTGGGTTGGCGATTGTTGTTGAGTTTCGTGGTGGGCGGGCTGTGGGTGGCGGCGGCGACGGCCGTGGCGGAGCGGCGGGGAACCCGGCTGGGCGGATTCCTCGGTGGATTGCCGTCAACGCTGGCGGTGGCGCTGCTGTTCGTGGCGTTGACGGGCGGGCGCGAGGCGGCGGCGGCCGCCGCCGCGGTGGGGCCTCTGGCATTCGGGGTCAATGCCCTGTTCGTGCTGGTGTTTGTCGTGCTTTCGCGGTTCGGTTTCTATCTGGGCATGGGAATCGCCCTGGCGGTGTGGGCGGGGATGCAAACGTCGATTGTGCTCGTCGGCGGGGTTCCGCCGTGGGTGTCCCTGGGGGGGTGGGCCGGATGTTTTGGGTTGTGCTACTGGGGATTCGAACGCGTGTTGAACATCGGGTCGCGCCCGGCAGGCGGACCGAAAGCGGGGGTGTTGGGGTTACTGCTGCGCGCGGTGGCCAGCGGGGTGCTGGTGGTGGCGGCGGTGGCGGCGTCGTTGCGCTGGGGGGCGGTGGCGGGCGGGGTGCTGGCGTCGCTGCCGGTGATTTTCGTGTCCTCGCTCTACATCGCCTATCGCGCGGTGGGGCTGGAATTCGCGCAGGCGCTGGCGCGGTCGATCGTGTTCAGCGCGGTGATCAACTGTTCGGCATTTGCGCTGTTTTTCCATTTCGCGGTGAAGGCGTGGCCAGCGCTGCCGGCGTTTGCCGCGGCGTATGGGCTGACCTTGCTGCTGGCCATTCCCGTCTACCGGCTCAAGCTGGGCTAGGCCCTCCGGTTGCCGGGGCAAGGGGAGCGGGGCGGATCAGACCGAGCGGTTGCGGCGCGAGGAGACGACCAGAACGCCCAAAGCCAGGAGGGCGAAGCCGAGTCCTGCGATATTGGAAAAGGCGGGTGACAGGCGGAAGCCAATCGGCGCCTGCAGGAGGAAAGCCGAGGAGACCGCTGTCATGAACGTGGCCGGGAGGGAGGCCAGCCAATGCGGCTTGCGGTTGCGCATGAGCCAGACGGCGGCCGTCCAGAGGACCAGGGAGGACAGCGCCTGGTTGCTCCAGCCGAAATAGCGCCAGACGAGGTTGAAATCGGTCAGGGAAATGAACCAGGCCACGATGAACAGCGGCACGGCCACCAGCAGGCGTTTCCCCAGTTGTTTTTGATCGAGGCGGAAGGGCTCGGCCAGGATCAGGCGGGTGGAACGGAACGCCGTGTCGCCGGACGTGATGGGAAGAACAATGACACCGAAAATGGCGGCGGCTCCGCCCAGCGGTCCCAGGAGCCCGTGGCAGACCTGATTGACGACGAGCGCGGGCGTGCCCTGCTGGATGGCGGCCTGGAGGGTTTCGGCCGATGGATAAAACAGCATGCCGGCAGTGGCCCAGATCAGCGCGATGAAGCCTTCGGCGACCATGGCGCCATAGAAGACGCGCCGCCCGTGGCGTTCCGAGCGGAGGCAACGGGCCATGATGGGAGATTGGGTGGAATGGAAGCCGCTGATGGCGCCGCAGGACAGGGTGATGAACAGCAGCGGCCAGAGAGGCAGGCCGGCGGGATGGGACCATGGGGGCAGCCAGAGGTTGGATGCCGCGCCGGTGGCGGCGGCGGGGGCGTGGTAGACCGCCAGTCCACCGAGGACGCCGACGGCCATGAACAGCAGCAAGAGGCCGAAAACAAGATAGAAGCGCGCGATGAACCGGTCAATGGGCAGGATGGTGGCGAGGAAGTAGTAGACGAAAATGATGCCGGTCAGCAGCGGAGTGTCGAGGCCGGTCAACTGGTGGATCATGGAGGCCGGGCTCTGGGTGAAGACCACGCCGACGAGCACCAGCAGCAAGACGGAAAAGAGGCGCATGAGCAAGCGCGCGAAGCGGCCCATGGATTGGCCGACCACGTCCGGCAGCGAGGCGCCGCCATGGCGGATGGACAGCATGCCGCTGAAATAGTCGTGCACGCCCCCGGCAAAAAGGGTTCCCAACACGATCCAGACGAGGGCAACGGGGCCGTAGAGGGCCCCCAGGATCGGTCCGAAAATCGGGCCGATGCCGGCGATGTCCAGCAATTGGATCAGGAAGATCTTCCAAGTGGGCAGGGGGAGGGTGTCCACGCCATCGGGCGCGGCCATGGCGGGAGTGGGGCGCGCAGGATCGGGGCCGAAGACGCGGTCCACCAGGCGGCCCATGGTGAAATAGCCCGCCACCAACAGCAGGCTGCAAAGAAGAAATGGGATCATGGAGTGGATCCAGGGGTCACGGCAGCGCGAAGTCCACGGCGAGCACGCCCTGGAGGATGCCGGGGGGATCCAGGATGGGCACGCCGCAGCTCATGGTGGTGCGGCCGCTGCCGGATGAATCGAAACGGGGATCCGACCAGGTTCTCCCGCCGGTGGCGATGGACCGGGCGAAAGCCTCGCGGCGGGCGGCGTCGGAGGCGGGGTCCATTTGCCTGGAGACGAGGGCATCTCCTTTGCGGAAGACGCCGGCAATGGGCAAGGGATCCCCGTCCCGGGGCGCGAAGGTGAAGGTCGCCCCGGCGATATCCCCGCGCGTCTGGACGAGACGAGTCAGGGAGGGAATGACCTGCTGCGGATCGCGCGAATCGATTTTCAAGGTGGCGGAGAAATCCAGGAGGGCGGCCTCGACGGGGGCGAGTTTTTCAGGCGAAGGGATTTCGAGGAACGTTTCCTGGTAGTGGACGGCCCGCCATGCATCGGCTTGGCGTTTCCAGAGCCAGGTTTCCGTCAGCAGGTATTCCGATTCATGGCCGGCGGCATCGACCACGGGATTCCGTCCGTGGGAAGTCCACAGCACGGAATCGGGGGAAAGTACCTGGACCGAGCTTTCGCGCCAATGGATTTCCTGGCGGGTCAAGTTGGAGAAGGCGTTTTTCAGGAATACGCCGAGGTCGGCATGGTTCAAGGGCTGGCCCTGGATGAAATAGCGGCAGGCCGGATCCGGATCCAGCCGCGCCAGGACGGCCTCCAAGTCCAGTGCTTGGGCCGCGGCATGCACTTCGGCCATTGCCTGTCGGACCTCGGTTTCCGCAACAGTTTCCCCGCTTCGGGCCGGGGTTCCGGCCAGGAAGAGGCCCAATGCTCCGCTCAGGCAGGCCATTCGCATGGTTGCGGGTAGACTCTTCATGGGACACCGAAGCCTTTCCGGAAAATTCCGGAGGGGAATATGGCACAAGAGAAGAAGGTTGTTCCAGCAGATTCGAGGGGAGCGGGCGGCGAGGCGGCGAGGTTCAGCGTGCAACGTGCAGGCGGGAGTGCGTCTTGTGTTTTCTGGTTGCGTCCTCCATACTGTCCCCATGAAGACGAAACGATGGTGGCTGGGCGGATTGGCGGGATACCTTGCGGTGGCCGGATGGGTCGGCACGGCCTGCGGGGCGGTGCCGGGAGTTGAAGAAGTTTCACTGGCCGGCGCCGGCCCCTCGGGGCAGGAGACTTTGCAATCGCTGGAAGCCCTGCAGCGGGCCCTGGCGATCAAGGAGTCGGAGACCGACAAGCTGCAACAAGAGCTGGCGGGGGCGACGGACGACGTGATGCGCGACGAGCTTCGTCGGCGGCTGGTGGCGGCAAGAGAAGAGATCGAGGAGCAGCGCCGCCAGTTCGATGGGTTTGCGATGGATATCGATCTGAGCCCGTTCTCCCCCGAAAAGGAAACCAAGTTCGACTGGCAGGAGCAGGTGGGCAAGCTGCTGGAGCCGATTTTGGCGGAATTCGAGAATGCGACGGCGGAGGCGCGAGTCATCGGGCAGATCCGGACGCAACTCGAGGATGTGCGCAAGCGGCGGGATTTGGCGGGCAAGGCGGTCGACAACCTCGACGGACTTCTGTTGCAGCCCGCCTCTCCGGCGCTGCGGGAGCGGCTGGAGGCGCGCCAGGCGAATTGGAAGCGGGTGCATGAGCAACTGCGCAACGAGCATTCCGCGCTGGACCTGCAGTTGCAGAGCCGGCTGGCCACGCGCCAATCGGTGTTGGACCAGACGACGGGCTATGCGAAGCAATTCTTCCAGACGCGGGGCCTGAACCTGCTGCTGGGGGTGGGGGCGTTCCTGGCGGTGTTTTTCGGATTCCGCGTGGGGGAGAAGGCGCTGCGCCGGGTGCGCCGCAAGGGGACCGAAAAGAAGTTCAGCTCCCGGTTGACGGCGCTGTTGTTCCATGTCTTCAGCGTGCTGGGGGGGCTGGTGGCGATGATGCTGGTGTTCAACGTGGCCGGCGACTGGTTTTTGCTGGGCATCGTCATCATCTTCCTGTTCGGCGTGGGATGGGCGAGCATCAACACGCTGCCGCAGCAGATCGAGACGATCAAGCTGATGCTGAACGCCGGTGCCGTGCGCGAGGGGGAGTACCTGGTGTTCGAAGGTACGCCGTACCGGGTGGAATCGCTCGGGTTTTCGGCCCACCTCAACAATCCGTGGCTGGAAGGCGGGACACGGCTGTTGCCGGTGAAGTACCTGGTGGGGTTGAATTCACGGCCGGTCGGCAAGATGGAAGCCTTGTTTCCCTGCGAACCGGGCGACTGGGTGGCGCTGGGGGATGGCCGGACAGGCACGGTGGCACACCAGACGCCGTCCACCGTGGAGCTTGTCGCGCCGGGCGGAGAACGGATTACCTATCCCACGGCGGCCTTTCTCGGGCTGCATCCGCAAAACCTGTCGTCCGGGTTCCGGATGGAGTCCGTTTTCGGGGTGGACTACCGTCATCTGGATATGGCCACCCGTGAAGTGCCCGCGGCTTTCCAGGCGGCGTTGGAGAAGGAATTGCCGGATGTGGTGGGGGAGGGCCAGCTGCGGGCGGTGCGAGTGCTGTTTTCGCGCGCGAACCATTCATCGCTGGACTACGCCGTATGGGTGGATGTGGCGGGAGAGGCGGCGCCGGCCGGCTTGCTGGTGCCGGGCGCCATTCAGCGGATTCTGGTGGATACCTGTCGGCGCAACGGCTGGACGATTCCCTTCCCCCAAGTGATGGTGCACAACGGATAGGGTCGCCGGGAGGTTGTGTCGGTCTTCGCGGGTGGGACCAGCCTCTCGGTGGCGCAGGGGGGCAGTGTAAGCGCCGGGATTTTACCGGTAAAAAAGCAGCATTTTACTTGCACTGTCGAGCGATTTACCTGACACTCCGGACATTCAAATCAAGCAAAGGAATGGCCATGAAGAGACGGACGATCAAGGATATCGCAAAGGAAAGCGGTTTTTCACTGAGCACGGTTTCGCTGGTGTTGAACAATCATCCCCGCATCAGCCAGGCGACGCGCGACCGAGTGATGGCGGTGGTCAAGAAATACAACTTCTATCCCAACAGCGCGGCGCGGGGCCTGGCGTCGAAGTCGAGCAAGACGCTTTCAGTGGTGGTGCCGAACCTCACGCGCGTGTTTTCGGACATCTATCTGGGCGAAATCATTTCGGGCATCTACGAGCGGGCGACTTCGCAGGGCTACAAGATCCTCCTCGACATCGCGACGGCGCAGTTCGTGAAATCGCAGGAATACACGAAGCTGCTGGCGAGCCGCCGGGCGGACGGCATGTTGTTCATTGCGTCGGACATCCATGCGGACTACCTGAGCGTGTTCGAGGACAGCCCGTTCAAGTTCCTGATGGTGAACCATCTGTTCCCGGGCAAGAAACTGAATTATGTCAGCGTGGACTATACGGCATCGGCCCGGTTGGCGGCGGGACATCTGCTGGGGCTGGGGCACCGGCGGATTGGCTTGATTGCGGGGACGAACACCTATACGGGGCTGCAATTCCGCGACGAATTTTTGCGGGTGTGCAAGGCCTGGCCGGCGGGCATGGCGCAGGTGACGTGGGTGGATGGCGGAGAGGAGTGGAGCCAGCGGGGCGGGTATGCCGCCACGGCGAAACTGATGGCGCAGAAGCCGGACCTGACGGCGATCATGGCCGCAAACGACCGCATGGCCCTGGGGGCGATGCGCTGGATGGCCGACAACCGCCGGGAGGTTCCCGAGCGGGTATCCGTGATGGGGGTGGACGACATCCAGATCGCGGCGTTTGTGAATCCGGGATTGTCGACGGTGCGTCACGACCTGTATCAGGTGGGGATTGAATCATGCAACCGCATCCTGCAGCTGATCAAGGGCGAGATCACGGAATGCAGTGACCTCCTGCCGACCTCGTTGGTGGTGCGCGGCTCGACCGGCCGCGCCCCGAGTGCTTGAGGGGCGTCCCGTTCCGGCGAATGAAAAGGGTGGCGACGAACAGATGAACAACGTGGAATCGTTGATCGCGCGCGGGGTGAAAATTGCCGCGCCGGGTTCGGTGGAGATCGGCGCGGAAGTGGATCCGGAGCGGATTGCGCCGGGCGTGGTGATCCACGCGGGCTGCAAGGTGTTCGGGGCGGCGACGAGCCTTGGGCCGGGCTGCGTGCTGGGGCGCGAGGCGCCGGCGACGGTGGAGGATTGCCAGCTCGGCGAGAAGGTCGAGCTGAAGGGCGGTTTTTTCAGCGGGGCGGTGTTTCTGGACGGTTCGGCGATGGGCAGCGGCGCCCAGGTGCGGCCGGGGACGATCCTGGAGGAAGGCGCCGAGATGGCGCACACGGTGGGGCTGAAGCAGACGATCTTCTTTCCCTACGTGGTTGGCGGCAGCCTGATCAACTTCTGCGATGCGTTGATGGCCGGCGGCAAGAGCCGCAAGGTGCACAGCGAGATTGGCTCGTCGTTCATCCATTTCAACTACACGCCGCACGGCGACAA